>JAURNF010000061.1 GCA_030830285.1 Candidatus Kapaibacterium sp. | reverse complement strand
ATGATGCTTTCGTCCCATGATATGCTCCTTTCAACTACCAAACTATCATTTCAGTTGGTAGCATTTTTGGGGAGCAGGTCAAGTCGTTTCGCACGATTGTATGAACAGCCGATTCATAGCATGAGTGTCGTACGGCGACCAACAACGCCATCATCGTTGAATTCAAGCGCAGATGGTGTGATGCGTATCGAGACCTCACAGGCATACACGCATTACGGGTTGACGAGTGCGACTGTCGACGCCAACGGGTTTTTGAGTCAGTTCTCCTATGACGACATCGGACGATTGAAGACTGCGTGGCTACCTCTTGATTTTCCATCGGATCCCGAGCAGATTTCGATTGATCGTATCGTTAGCAAGCTCAATGTTGAAGGATGGGGGTTTACTTCGGAGAAGGCACTAACAAAGCAGGTGCTGCGGTGCTTTGTTGATTGCGATGCACCAGTTCCGATGGTCCTGCAGGCAGTCGATGAGCCCGCTGAACAGCTGCCTCAGTATAGCGTTGGTGTCTTTCGACTACCACCAGGGCAGTGCCCGTGCTCGAGCGATGGCGGAATTCGTGTAAAGAGCGAGGGGGCGGAGACAGTGCAGCACACCACGCCACCTGAGGCGGAGCTCGTTACCTCGAAGTATCTCGTCCGACACACGACAATGGTCGAGTTCATTGTCCCAAGGTCACGTGTGAAGGAGTTGACCAATGGAAAGATCTCGCTGTCCGTCGGAGCCATGCCGGAATACGTCTTGGCGTATCCGGTTGTGCTCACCCTATATGCAGATGATAATGTGATTCATCAGCAGGACGATACCAATCCTCTTCTAATTGGCCAGGTGTTAGATCCTAATCAACAGCCTGCGTACTCACCAGTAGCCACCTATGACGGACGTGTGTCGCTTGATCTAATGGCGATCCCAGGATTCAGTTCGCTGGCAACGGGCTCTGTGGGCGATGAGGACGTTCGACTTCGACTTGAAATCAAACCACTTGGCGACACGTATGGCCGCGTTGACTTCGGTGATATCCGACTCGAGCTTGAGGGAGTAATCACAGAGCCTGATGTGAATGCCCAGAATGACTGGACAATGCACATCGAACACGCAGATGCACCTGCACACCGAGTGCTTACAAAGGTTAAGATCGATGATCGTCCAACCGCGTATGACTACGTCTCCTATCCGGTGATCTCTACAATGCCGAATCTGAGCGTCTACACCCGCCATACGAAGCAGCTCACTGAGCTCACAACCGATGACTTAGTGAAACGAACGCTGCGCGGTTTCGAGCCAAGCGCTCAAGGGTTCCTTGATCCCACAAGCACCCTCACTGCAGCATCCGAGACGAATGTGATCTACACAGGCGCTGGTCAGGTGAGCACATCTGTCAACGAACGACAACTTGCAACGACACGACTCTATGATGGATGGGGCATGCAGACTGGGTCGGAGACTGGACCGTTTGTCCGAGATTGGCCTGACATTGGAGCCGCGAATGCACAACCAATCATCTCGGGTGTTGCGCGTGAGCGCCAGATGCTCGACGTCCGCACTCCAGCTGATTTCTTCTTCCCTACATCATTTGCCCAACACTTCAATGGCTACTGCGTCCGAACACTCCAGGTTGTTTCCTCTTCCACTGAGAACTCAGAGCGTCTTCACGCAACATTCACCGACGGACTCGGGCGAACCGTTGTTACAGTGCAGGCATACGACTCGGTGAACTTCGCCGAGGATCTGATGCAGGCGGATCCAACGCGCAGCCGAAATGCGTGCACCTGGTTTACGTACGATTCATTCGGACGTACTCTCACGGTGACCAACCCGATAGGTCAGATGATATCGTATTCGTACGATGATTTTGGTAATGTGAAAACGACGAGCCATCCAGACAATGGCACCACGTCGTACGCTTATGACGTCGCCGGACGACTGAGGTTTTCGCAGACTCAAGCGCAGGCCGATGCAGCGAAGCTCACGTTCCGTCAGTACGATGATCTCGGTAGAACGACGATAATCGGAGAAGCCGCTTTTCACACGCAGAACCCAGGGAACAACTTGGTCCTTAACCAACGATTGACTGATGTGCTCAACCCCGATGTTCTGCATACAGCGGTGTCGAATCCAGTACCTACGGTCAACAACACGCTCTTCATGGCGCCGGTTGCAACGCCACCTGCGCTCTATCAGATGGGCATGCAGCCGCAGGGTCTTCCGCCAAACGGCAACAATCTTGTGCAAATGGCTGCCATCTGTCCGCCATTAGCTAATGCCATGAATTCGCACACCTTCAACCCTGCGTTTCCGGGGTTACCACAGAATGTCATCCAACATGCCGTAAGGTTCCATCCGTATCCCACCGTGAAAGCTCCTCTTGGAGAGTTCGAAGAGATTCATCGCTATCCCTCGTTTGTGCTCCAGAGCTCATGGTACGACGACCTCCCACCATCCGTCGGCGCAGTCTGGGCGGGGTTCCCAACCGCAGTCGTGTGGAATGCACTTGCACCACGCGACACAGTGCGGAACCTACGTGGCCGGATGGCTGCAGTAGCCTATCGAACGCATGGGGGACAGCCGTTTCACTACATTGTGCTCTCGTACGACGAGCGTGGGCGTGTCGAAGCTCAGCTTCGCCTTACAGAGAACATCGGCTTCGATGCCGTATACTACCGGTACAATGCGCTTAACAAGATCACATCAGTGCATGTTGTCGATGCTACAGGTCAGCATGCAACATTCTATGGGTACGACAGCGAAGGTCGTGTCAGCAAGATGTGGGCTGAGCGCAGCAATGGCATTGCCTATGGGCTCGGCACAAGTATGACACCGCAACGACCAACGTTGATCGAACTGAATCGTCAGGCACTGCCGCATGCGGTGTATGGGTACGATGCTGCCGATGCAGTTACCTCAGTCGACTACCCACGCCTTGGTGTGACAACCACCATTGATGTGAATGCACGTGGCGCTCAGCTGCGTACGCGCACGCAAACGTCTGATCTGCTGGCGCGCACCATCTTCGAGCAGCGCCTTGGCTATGACGATCTCGACCAGATCACCAATGCATGGTCGCTCGGTAATGGAGCGATCGAGAATGCAATGTATCAGTATGATGCACTGGGAAGAACTGTATGGGCAAGAACGAATGGACCAAACAATGCTCTCGTGCATGCTGAGATGTATGCGTACGATCAAGTTGGCAATCGCCGTTCAATGCTCAACGACATCTACGGTATCGTCCACTCCTACACCCACGCCCCGACGACGAATCGTTTGACGGGGTTTGTGCAGGGTGATGTTGCCACGCCGGGGTATCGCAGTCACACGCTTGGCTATCACAGCGACGGCGCGCTTGCCACGCGCGAGCGCACAGATGTGCAGGGTGGACGTACGGTAGCGCGCAGCGAGTCGTTTGCCTATGATGCGTTTGGTCTGATCGAGCGCTACCGCGTGCAGCGCGATGTAGGGGGCTTGCAAGGCTCCTGCACGCCTGATGCCGCCTTGCAACCCATCAGCGAATGGCGCTACCGGTTTGGTCCGTTGCAGGAGCGCGAGCAGAAGCGTCAGTATTCGAGTGATATCCCTGCCGACGGTCTGGCATGGACCTACACGCTGCTGGGTGCTGATGCCAAGCAGCTGGCCAGCTACAACGCCATCCAAGGCGCGTTCTGCAATCAACCCCCAACGACAGCATGGCTCTGGCCTGTGGAGTACAGCGCGTACGGACCCGCCCATACGCGCCTGATCATGCGTCCGACGGGGGCAGTTGAATACGTCCTGCACGATCACCTCGGCTCTGCACGCATCACGCTCGACAACGCAGCACGCGTGATCGAATCACGTTCCTACACGGCCTTCGGTGACGAACTCACCTCCAGCGGCACAGGTGCGCGCACCAGCTATATTGGACGTGAGACGGATAATGAGTCCGATCTAGGGTTT
>JAURNF010000060.1 GCA_030830285.1 Candidatus Kapaibacterium sp. | reverse complement strand
CAACGTATGAGGATCGTGGAGTCGAGTACATCATCAAGGCCCCCGAGTTTTACCGTGGGAAGAGGGTGATCATTGGTGGCGGGGGAGATTCAGCTCTCGATTGGACAATCGTCTTGGCTGACATTGCCTCTGAGGTAACGATGATCCACCGTAGCGCCCAGTTCCGTGCCGCCCCAGATTCGGTGTCGAAGGCACAGGCCCTTGCCGACTCAGGACGCATCACGTTGATTACGGATGCTCAGGTATCAGATCTTCACGGTGATGGTGCGCTGACGTCCGTAACGATCACGCACAACGATGGTGCGACACGTCAAATCGACGTTGATCACTTCGTGCCGCTGTTTGGCCTCTCGCCAAAGCTGGGTCCAATCGCTGAGTGGGGGCTTTCCCTCGAAAAGAACGCAGTCACCGTAGATCCACTCTCGTTTCAAACGAGCACACCTGGCATCTATGCTGTTGGTGACATTAGCGAGTACCCGAATAAGTTGAAGCTAATTCTATGTGGCTTCCACGAAGCTGCTGTCGCGTTGAACTACGAGTATCAGCGTCAGCATCCGGAGAAGAAGCACGTGATCAAGTACACGACTGTTTCTGGCGTCGGTACACTGCCATAAAAAACAAAGGCGCCACCGCTATGAGCGGTGGCGCCTTTTGATTAACGTCCAGTATATCAGCGAGTTACGCTGACTGTCTTACGTATAGCTGCAGGAGCGACAAGCATCACCGTCGCGAAGAGCCACGTCGATACAATGCCGTTGAGCAGGAAGTTGCCTGAGTCGCGATAGAAGGCGAGGCCAGCAGCATAGCAAGCCGCAAGCCCTTCAAGCGTCTGAGGATAGAAGCCACCGTTCAACCATACTGCGAAGTTCGTAACAAGGAAGAAGCCCACGGCGCTGATCGTTCCGCCTGTAAGCACGAGCGAAGCAGGTTTCCATGATCGCATGGCGTAACCCATGACAGCAATAGCAGCGACGGATCCATACACCCAAGGCTGTGTCGCGTGTAGGGCGTACTCAGAGCCCATGACCAAGCCCAGTGCGAGGTCTGACAGGACCATAGCCGCCAGCGGCACAAACAATGAGCGGACACGATCAGACGCGACCGCGCCACCAACCAGTGCAATCGCCATAACTGGTGTAAAGTTTGGCCAGTGCGGAATGACTCGGAATGCTGCGACAAGCGCAATCGTCATCAGCATTGAACGGTCGAGACGATGGTTCATGAGTTGCTCCAAGTGGATTCAACAACGATGCACGACAGGTGATTCGTCGTATATCGTTAGTTTACATAATGCAGATTATATTTCAGTTTGAACAGGTAGTGCGGCGCTGAAACGCATCGGTTGGGGTTAGCTAACCTTATTGCGAGTCAGTGCGTTAGTTACTTGATCTGCAGCATCTTGTAAGGTCGCTGCAACCAAGAAATCGAGGCCAGACTTTTGCAGGATCTCACGTGCTTCAACGGCGTTGGTACCGTCGAGACGTACGATAACTGGTACGGTCACAGTTACTTGTTGAAGCGCCTGGAGGATGCCGTTTGCGACCCGGTCGCAGCGTACGATACCGCCAAAGATGTTGATCAGAACTGCCTCAACGTGCGGGTCGCTCATCATGATGCGGAAGGCATTCGCGATGCGCTCAACGTTTGCTCCACCACCGACGTCCAGGAAGTTCGCCGGCTTACCGCCTGCCAGCTGGATGATGTCCATCGTACCCATGGCGAGTCCAGCGCCATTGACCATGCAGCCAACGTTTCCGTCGAGCTTGATGTAGTTCAGGCTGTACTTACCAGCCTCCACTTCAAGTGGATCTTCTTCAGTGATGTCGCGAAGTTCTGCCCAATGTGGGTGGCGGAACTCAGCATTGTCGTCAAAATTGACCTTGGCGTCGAGGGCGATGAATTCGCCATCCTTTGTTGACACCAACGGATTGACTTCCAGCATGCTGCAGTCCATAACCTCGTACGCATGGTAGAGCTTCGTGATGAAGTGTACAAAGCTCTTGTATGCAGCACCTGACAGACCCAGACCAAAGGCCAGTTCGCGAGCTTGGAATGGCATGAAGCCAGCCGTTGGGTCTACGTGAACCTTAATGAGCTTCTCTGGTGTCTCTTCTGCAACCGTCTCGATATCGACGCCGCCCTCGGTTGAGACCATGATCAGGTTACGACCACAGCCACGATCAAGGAGGATTGAGCAGTAGTACTCATGTCCGATGTTGCATCCTTCTTCGATAAGTACGCGGCGAACAGTCTTGCCTTCCTCACCGGTTTGAATGGTCACGAGCGTGTTGCCGAGCAGGCCTTCAGCGACCTTCTGTGCTTCATCTTGCAAGTTGCCTTGCGTAATGACGGTAACGCCGCGGAGCCCCTTGCCATTGACTTCAATTGGAGCGCCTGTCGAAGCATCATGCACAGTCCCCTTTCCACGTCCACCGGCGTGGATTTGCGCTTTTACGACAAGTGCACCAACGCCGTTGGCGACGAAGTCATTGTAGGCTACTGCACCAGCCTCGACTGCAGACGTAACGGCCTTGCAGCGTAGGACTGGCACGCCGTAGTGGCGCAGGAGATCTTTGGCTTGATATTCATGAATGTTCATGTGATCCTCTGTGGGGTGGAATTTCGCGTCGTACTTTTGTGGAGCATCGAAATTACGGAACCTGCGCGGTAATCGCGAACAAGCAATCATCCACATGAACATCGCTCGATATTATCTGTCGGCTACGGTCCTGATTCTGGCATGGCTCACGCTTCGCCCAATCATCCTCACAGAGGATATGTCGCCTGGCAGCGAGGCTAATCCAATCCGGCTGATGCTAACGCCATCGACCGATGCGCATGCCATTATCCAGGACGGCGACAAGCTTGCGGCCTTCCTCCATGAGCGAACTGGGCTGCATGTAGAGGTGTCGGTGCCGAACTACTACATCACCGTCGTCGAGGCCTTTGGCACCGGACGGGCGGATATGGCGATCATGAATACGTTTTCGTACCTCTTGGCACATGCCAAGTATGGTGCCCACGCAAGTCTACGCGTGGCGCGTCGCTATGGCGAGCTGAGCTACCGTGGTGAGTTCATTGTCCGCGCAGATGCTGGTATCGACTCGTTACAGCAGCTGCAGGGCAAGACGATTGCCTTTGTGGATCCATCCTCGACGTCTGGGTATATCTACCCGAAAGAAATGCTGCGACGCATCGGTGTGACCCCTCGGGAAGAGATGTTTGCCAACGGACATAATCAGGTGGTGACGAAGGTCTACCAGGGCGATGTTGACGCTGGTGCTGTGTTTTACTCGCGACCAGATACCGTTACGGGAGAACAACTCGACGCTCGCGCGAAAGTTGTTACCGAATACCCAGATGTCTACAGCAAGGTCAAGGTGCTAGCGTTAACGGATGAAATCCCGAACGATCCAGTTGTTACGCGCAAGGACCTTCCTGAAGACGTGCGCGTGAAGCTGATTAACGCGCTTCTCGAGTTTCAGTCTACCGCAGAGGGTAAGCGCGCCTTGCTCACAATTGCGAGTGTTGAGGGCTTTGTGCCGACGACTGACGAGGAGTATGAGGGCGTACGTGATCTCGTCCAACGGTACGGTGTGGACGTCGAAGGGGCGCTGAAAAAGAAGAAGCGGTAAATCTTCGCCTCCCCTGTCTTATCCCGTAATCTTGCGGGCGAATGCGGTAACACCGCGGGCAACACCTGTTACCAACGACGCAAGATCTTCGAGTGCTGGACGTACTCGTGCGACCAGACTTTGCTCCAGCTCACGAACGTCGTTCGCGATTCCTGCGATGTTGCGAACACCGCCGCTGAGGGTATCAACTTGTTCTTCGAGCTTGCGCAGTGACGAGTTTGCGCGATCAAGCGCTTCGCTCGTCTTCACAAGGACAGGAATTGTTTGTTCCTTCACTTGATGAACATCGCGCTGCATCGACTCAACGACGTCAGTCATGCGCTCAATGTTAGAGCCTGCGCGAACAAGAACAATAGCAGCGACAACGGCGAGAATCGTGATCGCACCGAGCGCTACATACATGAGGGCAAGTAGTGTGGCGTCCATTGCTTATTGAAACTCCGAACGAAATGCATCATCCCCTGCCTTAGATGCATCACCTGCACGCGAGGCACGATTCTTAGCATCACGCAGTACTTGTTCGGCATTCGACATCAGGTTGTCTGCTTGGTGACGTGCAGTTGAAACGATTCGCTCTGCAGCAATGCGGCCTTCGTTCACGACGTCGTCAAACCCAGAACTGGCAGTGTGTCCACCACCCGTTGCCTTGTTGAACATCTGCTGGGCTTTGTCGACTACTTCTTCGGTTCGATCCGCGATATCACGGCGAAGCTCACGACCGCTCTTTGGTGCGAACAACAATGCGACAACGGCTCCAACGGCTCCACCAACGACAGCGCCGATAAGAAAGCCTTTTGAATACGATGAGTTGTTGTCTTCCATTGTGGTCTCCTTCAGGTTGTTGTCACCATTGTTCAGGGAGGGTGCAGGGTTTGCCTTGTGCCTGAAGGATGATCTCTGCGATCTCTCGTACGGCCCCATTGCCGCCTGCTGCAGTGGCGATATAGTGTGCCCGCTGCTTGATCGCTTCGACCGCATCAGACGGGCATGCAGCGAATCCGCATAGTCCCATAACGTGATAGTCGTTTACATCGTCGCCAATATACGCAATGGACTCTGGCGACAGGGAGAGTTGACGTGAAAGCTCCTGGAATGTTGCAGTCTTGTCGTGACTGCCCAGATAGACATGAGGTACCCGCAGCTTTGCCGCACGTGTTGTGACGATTGGGGTGTCCTCACTGGTGATGATTGCCGTTGTGATCTCAGCGCGGTGAAGGAGCGTAATGCCCATGCCGTCACGCGTGCTGAAGCGTTTGAGCGCCTCACCTTGCGGACCATAATACATGGCTCCGTCGGTGAGTGTTCCATCAACATCCATGATCACGAGTCGAATACGCGATGCGCGCTCCTGTAATGTCACTCACTACCTCTCTGAATCGTGTGGCTGGATGAATGCGTAGTTTCGTGGTCAAATTACGGATAGGAATTGCATGCCAAAGCGTTACGTCTTGCTCACCCTTTCGATTCCTGAAGAGGAAATGGACCTTGCCATGGGAATCCTTGGAGGATATCCCCTGCTTGGTGTCGAACAAGGGCTCGATGAATGCACGGTGTGTTTCGAGCAAAACGATTGGCAGCATGACTACGCCGATGCGATTGTTGCTGAGCTGAAATCCGTTGGTGTGTCGGTTCAACTTGTAAACGTCGGTACCGAAGAGGATCAGAATTGGAACGCCGAGTGGGAAGCGAGCATTGATCCCGTAGTGGTCAACGAACGCATCATCATCGTACCAGAGTGGCGGGCCAGTGAGTTCTCGTATCCGATGACCTTGGTGATCACACCGAAGATGTCCTTTGGCACGGGGCATCATGCTACAACACGGATGATGTGTCGATTGATGGAAGTATACGCCAAGCCTGGCGACACATGGGTTGATGTTGGAACTGGGACAGGCGTCCTTGGAATCATGGCCGCGAAACTTGGTGCCAAGGACGTTTACGCATTCGACAACAACGAATGGTCGATTGTCAACAGCTACGAGAACGTCATCCGGAACAATGTCCAAGATGTTGTGCGGCTCGAACAGGCTGAACTCCAGGATGTTCAGCTCCCACGTTGCAATGGTCTGGCCGCTAATCTTTACCGTCACCTTGTGATCCCCTACGCTCAGTCGTTTATCAACGCGGTGGAACCGGGCGGTGTGATCCTCGTATCGGGAATTCTGAAGTACGATCGCGACGAGGTTGCGGCGCCGTTTCTTGAGGCAGGCTGCACGCTTATCGATGAACTTGCCGAGAGCGAATGGTGTGCTCTTGCACTACGTACGCCTTCTGTATCATGACATCAGCACGAAAACAACGTCCGTGGATCTCGGTTGTGCTCGGACTTCTCTTCGGAGCTTCGCTCATCATCCTTGTGCTGAATGGCGGACAATGCGAGCGCTACGAACGCAAGATGGAACGCCAACGAATGATGCGTGAACATCTTGAATCAATGCGCAATCAAAAGAAGTAAGTAGCACCCCACCGAACCGTTGCATTCAGCATTCATGCCTCCTATTCGTCACGACGCCACATCGATCACAGAAGCGCTCCGCACGTCCCCTATCGTGTTGCAAAGCGCTCAGACGCTTATGCGTGATCGTGTCATGTCGATCAAGACATTACGTGGATCTGCCAAGGCGGCATATGTAAGTGCTCTCTGCACATTGGGCGACCTTCCATTTGTTGTTGTCGTCCCGACGGATGATGATGTCGAGACACATGTCCATGATATGTCGATTCTCGTTGCATCACATCGTGTTGTTGGTATTCGTGGCGCGCAAAAGCACAGTGCACTTGCTTCAGGTGGTGCCGTGCATCACGAGCAAGTTGAGGCGCTTCGACGGATTCGGAATGACTCAACGGATCCGTACATCGTGGTCGTCTCTGTCGCTGCCCTTGCATTGGCTATGCCAAGCGCTGGTATGCTTAACCAGTCTGAGCTCCGCCTTGAACGATCCACGGATCGCAACTATGACGAACTGATCACAAACCTTGCACTGGCAGGGTTTGAGCGAACAGATTTTGTAAGCAAGCCTGGTGAAATCGCAGTTCGAGGAGGTATCCTCGATGTGTTCCCTAGTGGTTGGGATAATCCACTCCGTGTAGAGTTCTTCGGTAACACCATCGAATCGATCCGAGAGTTTGAACCACTCTCACAACGGTCAATCCGTGAACATGCGAGCGTGTCGTTTCTCGCGCATGTGTTCCACGATGACGATCCGACGCTTTCGTCAACGATCATTGATCACCTGCCAACTGAGTCGGTAATGGTGCTCGACGAGCCGGAGGCTATCGAAGCCGAACTCCATGCACGAGAGTTGTCTTCCTCCGTGCTCGAACATGCTGCATACATCCTTCGTATCAATCCTCTTGGTGCGGTAACACAAGAGGTATCAACACAGGTACAGCCCCCTAGCAATGGCTCGCTCGAGCATCTACTGCAGACCGCATCGAAGTATCAGCGTAAGTCATTCTCGGTGATTGTTGGTGGCGAGGGTCAGCAAAACACGAAGCGACTGCGTGAGCTCTGCGAGGCGTTTGCCGATCAGGTTGAGCTCGATGCTGAAGATGAAGGCATTGCACTCCATCGCGT
>JAURNF010000059.1 GCA_030830285.1 Candidatus Kapaibacterium sp. | reverse complement strand
GACGCTTCGCCGACGCATCGGAATGGTGTTCCAGAAGTCGATTCCGTTTCCGAAGTCGATCTACGAGAACATTACCTACGGTCTGACGCTGAACCAATCGCGATCAAAGTCTGAACTTGACGAGATCGTTGAGTCGAGCCTGCGTCGCTCTGCGCTGTGGGACGAAGTAAAGGATCGACTGAATCACTCTGCACTTGGAATGTCGGGTGGACAGCAGCAGCGACTGTGTATTGCACGCGCGATTGCGATCAACCCCGAAATCTTACTGATGGACGAGCCGTGTTCGGCGCTCGACCCAATCTCTACTGCGAAGGTAGAGGAGCTGATTGAAGAACTAAAAGACACCTACACGATCGTGCTTGTCACGCACAACATGCAGCAGGCTGGTCGTGTCTCCGACTTTACAGGATTTTTCTTGATGGGCTCACTGATTGAATTCGATCGTACACGAACGATCTTCACCAGTCCGTCGAAGAAAGAAACAGAAGATTACATCACTGGCCGATTTGGATAAGACGTATGCATCGCACTTTTGAAGAAGATCTCGACAAACTCCGTACGCGACTTATCCGCATGGGTTCGCTTGTAGAAGAACAAGTGGAATTCGCCCTGCGATCACTGCGTGAGGGCAACCAAGAACTCGCGCGCATCGTGGTCGATCGTGACGACAAGGTCGATAAGCTCGATCTCAAGATCGACAAGCAGTGTCAGCGCATCTTCGCGCTCAACCAACCTGTGGCATCAGACCTTCGTCTATTGCTTGCAGCAGTGAAGATCAATAATGAGCTCGAGCGTATCGGCGACCAAGCAACAAACCTCGCGCAAATCGTGATTGACTCACCGACTGCCGTGCAGCTCGCGAATCAGATTGATCTCCATCGCATTGCGCAGGCCGCGTACACCATGGTGAAGTCGAGTCTTGACTCGTTCATCAACAACGATCCAGACCTTGCGGCCCACATTCTGCCGTCTGACCAAACCGTTGACCAACTGTACAACAGTCTTCGTAGCGATCTCATTGAGATCATGAAGGACGACAGCAGCTTGGTTGCCGACGGAGCGCAGCTATTGCTGGCTCTTCATGATCTCGAGCGAATGGCCGATCACTCAACCAATATTGCCGAGAACGTGATCTTCCTTATGCACGCCAAACTGGTACGTCACCGCGCTGTCAACGACGACGCTTCGGAGTAATGAACTCCGTACCTTTGTGACATGACCACGAAGGGCATCATCCTGGCAGGTGGAAGCGGCACGCGCCTACACCCTCTTACAGCAGCGTTCTCGAAACAGCTGCAGCCGGTGTACGACAAGCCAATGATCTACTACCCTCTCTCTACGCTCATGATGGCGGGGATTCGTGAGGTTTTGATCATTTCAACCCCGCAGGACACCCCGGTATTCGAACGTCTCCTCGGAGACGGATCGAGGTTCGGCATCTCATTGTCGTATGCTATCCAAGACGAGCCCCGCGGTATTGCTGATGCATTCCGTGTTGGGCAAGACTTCATCGGCACGTCACCGGTGTGCTTGATTCTCGGTGACAATGTGTTTTACGGAAAGCTCGACTTCCTTCGTAACGCACTAACGTCGAACGTTGGCGCAACGGTGTTTGGCTACACGGTTACCGACCCTCATCGCTACGGTGTTGTGGAACTTGATGCCGCTGGTAACGTGGTTTCCATTGAGGAAAAGCCGCAGCAGCCGCGATCAAATCTTGCCATCCCTGGCTTGTACGTGTATTCGAATGATGTGGTCGATATCGCAAGCTCGCTTGCACCCGGACGTCGCGGCGAACTCGAGATCACGGATGTGCATCGTGCCTACATGGAACGGGGCGCGTTGCACGTGCATCCGCTCGGACGTGGAATTGCGTGGCTGGACACGGGCACGCCGGAGAGTCTACTCGACGCCAGTACGTTCATCCACGCAATTGAGAAGCGCCAAGGTCTGAAGATCGGCTGTCTCGAAGAAGTCGCTCTGAACCAGGGCTTCCTCACTATCGATACGTTCCGCGAAAGCGTACGTAAGCTACCGCAGTCGGACTACCGAGCTTACTGTGAATCACTTATTGCAATGCAATGAACGCCAAGCTTTCGTCGATCACTACCACGATTCAGTCGTCCTTCGTCGAGTTCTTTCAGCGATCGACGTCTACCGGCATTATCATTCTGGTCGCATCTGCAATAGCGATGCTTTGGACGAACTCGCCGTTTCATGGATCGTACGAAGCACTCCGACATCAGCCAATTGAGATTGTTCTCTCCTCGCTCCACCTGGAGTTCTCCTTCGAGCATTTTGTCAACGATGGGTTGATGGTGCTGTTCTTCCTGGTGGTCGGACTCGAGATCAAGCGGGAGCTGTTGGTCGGGGAGCTTTCATCGCGGCAAACCGCCATGCTTCCGTTTATCGCCGCTGTGTTCGGCATGATCGGTCCGGCAGTCGTCTATCTCGCATTCAATTCCGGAACCGATGCCGCACGAGGATGGGGTGTACCCGTAGCGACAGACATCGCCTTTGCCTTGGGTGTCCTTGCACTCATTGGCAATCGGATACCTCTCGGCTTACGCGTCTTCCTGGCGGCATTGGCAATCGTCGATGACCTGCTAGCCGTTCTCGTGATCGCACTCTTCTACACAGCATCGCTGAACATCGGAATGCTGCTGCTTGCAGCTGCCATCACGGCCGTTCTCTTCATTGGCAACCGCTTGCGCGTGAACTCGCTCTGGTTCTATGGTCTGCTTGGTGTTGCGTTATGGGTGGCTGTGTTGTTCAGCGGCATCCATGCAACGATCGCAGGAGTTGTGCTCGCAATGTGTGTGCCTGCGACAAGTCGCATTGATCGCGTATCGTTCTTCCAGCGAAGTCGCGAGCTTGTCACACGGATCACGCAGCGCGCCGATACCAGCGAGGATGAAGGCGAGCAGCTCGACGCTATTCACGAGCTCGAGGAAATGTGCGAACACGCGCAGTCGCCACTGCATCGTATCGAACACGGCTTGGGTAGCGTCGTGTCGTTATTGATCATGCCCATCTTCGCTCTCGTGAACGCAGGCATCGTGATCGATACGTCGTTGGTGTCCTCGCTCTCCTCGTCGGTAGGACTTGGCGTGATACTGGGGTTGTTTATCGGCAAGCAAATCGGCATCTCACTTGCCGTGGTTATCTCGGTGAAGCTCGGTATTGCCTCCATGCCACGCGGGGTGCGTCCCATCCACATGTATGGTGTTTCACTCCTCTGCGGCATCGGATTCACCATGGCACTCTTTGTCGCAAATCTTGCGTTTATCGATCCTGCACACCTCGATGTAGCAAAGCTGAGTATCATCGTCGGCTCGACGCTCAGTGCCGTAGCGGGTGCGATCGTTCTGCGATCAACAACATCGTAGCATCGAAAACCCAGGGCTCTGCCCTAGGCGGATATATCTCGCGCCGATGGCGCTCTCCGGAAAGGGCTGAAGGCCCGTCCCATACCAACCCAGGGTGTAACCCTGGGAGACTGAGCGACTACGCCCTGGGCGGGTATATCTCGCGCCGATGGCGCTCTCCGGAAAGGGCTGAAGGCCCGACGCCTATCGAAAACCCAGGGCTCTGCCCTAGGCGGGTATATCTCGCGCCGATGGCGCTCACCAGAGAGGGCTGAAGGCCCGTCCCATACCAACCCAGGGTGTAACCCTGGGAGACTGAGCGACTACGCCCTAGGCGGATATATCTCGCGCCGATGGCGCTCACCAGAGAGGGCTGAAGGCCCGACGCTTATCGAAAACCCAGGGCTCTGCCCTAGGCGGGTATATCTCGCGCCGATGGCGCTTTCCGGAAAGGGCTGAAGGCCCGTCCCATACCAGCCTGGCGGGTATATCTCGCGCCGATGGCGCTCTCCGGAAAGGGCTGAAGGCCCGTCCCATACCAACCCAGGGTGTAACCCTGGGAGACTGAGCGACTACGCCCTGGG
>JAURNF010000058.1 GCA_030830285.1 Candidatus Kapaibacterium sp. | reverse complement strand
GTAGTGATATCACCAGTTCCAAGATCCTCATGGATTGCGAACTGAATGAGACGGATGAGAGACGAATCGACTGGGAGCATTGGTTTCATAGTGGTAAACGTTCAGACGAAGGTACGAACAGGAACGAACTGGAACGTACTTCCATCAAACAGACCCATGTCACTGAGCTTGAGCTGCGGGATCACGAGCAGTGCCATGAAGGATATCGTCATGAACGGTGCACGGAGTGGCGAGCCAAGCGACTTCGCTGTTGCATCAAGCGCGGCGTAGGCCTTTGCAACCTCGTAGCCATCGCGAGTTGACATCAATCCGGCGACGGGCAGTGGCAGCACATCGACGGTGCCATCGTACGCAACGCACACACCCCCACGCACCTCGATAATCGCATTCACCGCAGCGGCGATGTCAGCGTCAGAACATCCCACAGCAACGATGTTGTGCGAATCATGTGCTACGCTACTTGCGATAGCGCCGCGTGAAAGTCCGATACCCTTGATGTATGCAACGGCAGGGGGCGCATCATGATATCGATTGACCACGACGATCTTGAGCACGTCTGTCAAAGGCAACTCATGATGTTCTTCCGTCGTTACCAGCTGTCCATCATGAGCAACGATCACACGAACAGAACTAGTACCCTCGGGTGCTGCGAGTGCATCGGCAGTTATGGGCGAACACGCGAATGCATTAATGGTGTCTTCCTCGACCGATGCAATGTGTGACGTGCCGTGGCTCGCAACACACGTACCACCGATCCATGTCTCGAGCACGGACATCGTTGCAACATCATCGACAATGATGAAGTCTGCGCGATCACCAGCACGAAGCAACCCAATTGGAAGTCCGTAATGTTCTACAGGGTTCACACTAGCAGCACGAAGGACATCGAACACATCGTAGCCCAACGCGAGCGAGCGCTGCACGACCAGATTGATATGTCCAAGGACGAGCGAATCAGGATGCATATCGTCAGAGCAAAACATCACGCGATCTGGATGTGATGCCAAGATCGGATGCAGAGCGTCATAGTTGCGCGCGGCCGATCCCTCACGAATCAGAATCTTCATCCCAACCTTCAACTTGTCAAGTGCTTCGTCGAGTGTGAAGCATTCATGATCGGTAGAGATTCCGTGTGAGGCGTATTGTGCAGCCTGCTCACCACGTAAGCCTGGGGCATGACCATCGATGACACGACCACATGAACGTGCAACGTCGAGCTTCTCCATGACCACTGGATCGTGAAACAGAACACCAGGCCAATTCATCATTTCGCTTAGATAGCGCACGCGCTCATCGCGAAAGAGCTCTCGGATATCTTCTGCCGTTACATCGGCGCCAGCAGTCTCAAACGTCGTAGCGGGCACACACGACGGTGCACCAAATGCAAATCGAAATGGTACGCGATCTCCGTTCGCGAGCATGTACTTCACGCCTGCAACACCGCACACGTTTGCGATCTCGTGTGGATCGCTCACAGTTCCGACGGTACCATGCACAACGGCAAGGCGCGCAAACTCAGACGGAATCAACATCGACGATTCGACGTGAACATGCGCATCAACAAACCCAGGCAGGATATGCTGCGTGGCTGTCACAGATGCATCCTCAGTGATCGACACAATACGTTCACCATCGAGCGTAACAACGCCCGGATAGATGCGGCGTGTATGGACGTCGACGATCCGACCCTCAATGCGCGTCATGGCTGTACTCCTTCGATTGAAATGGCCACTGTCCATCACGTCGTGCAAGCACGAGGTACACCAGCGCGCCAACAACTGGTGCAACAACGCCCACCAGCTGTCGTGTGCTGTCGGCCGACGCAAACAACCACAACCATATTGCAATGGTCGCGATCACTGGCAGCGGGTACAACCACATGCGCCACGGCATGTTCGCCGCACCCACGCGACGTCGAAGCACCATAAGTCCAGCTGCTTGTGCGATGAACTGCGTGAACACGCGCATCGTAATGATTGCTTTGATTGAATCACCGAGTGTCAATGTCGCAGCGAACACCATCGACACGCTACCGAGGATCAGCAAGCTCACGTGCGGGAAATTGCCCGTAGGATGCTCCTTCGCAAACACGCGGAAGAACAACCCGTCCTGCGCTGCAGCATACGGTATGCGCGTGTAGCCCAACATTACGCTAAAGAGTGACGCAATGGCGACAATCAGAATCAAGATCGTGCCGATGTAGCCTGCGTTGTACCCCCAGACGTGTGATAGCATCTCGCTAACAACAAACGGAGAACGCGCGATCGTCTCGGCATCGAGTACGTGTGTGATTGCCCACTGCATCGAGAGGTACATCACACCGATACCAATGATCGATACATACATGCTTCGCGGAATCACTCGTTCGGGATTGCGAACTTCAGCACCAAGGTGACACACATTGTAGTAACCAAGGTAGGAGTATACTGTTGGCAACAGCGCCGCACCCAGCATGTTCCACGCAATCCCGTCGGCAATAGCGCTGGTGGTCTGCAGAGGAGCAACTGTCGGCGACATAATGCCTGAGAGGATGATCCATCCCATGGTTGCGATCACACACGTCCACAGCACAACTGAGATTGCGCCGATAGCTTTTACACGGCGGTAGAGCAGGACCATGAGAAGGAGAATCACCCCAACGGCAATAGCTCGCGATTCGAGTGGACTAAGTGGTGCTGTTACGAAGGCTGCATAGGTAGCAAAGCCCAGCGCGCCAGAGGCAATCACCAACGGTGCTTGGAAGGTTGTCTGCCATACAAACAGGAAGGACATCAATCTGCCCAGTGTTGACGCGCCATATGCTTCGCGAAGGAATGCATAGGAGCCACCCGCCTTCGGCATTGCAGCACCTAGCTCACTCCACACGCTGGCGTCAATGAGTGCAATCACCATACCGCAGAGCCATGCGAGAAGCGCACCTTCGGACGACCCCATCGTTGATGCAACGAGGGCGGTGGTCACGAACGGACCGATCCCCACCATGTCGATCATGTTGATCGCAGTGGCTTGCAAAAACGAAAGTTCACGTCGTAGCATCGTATGTTACCGTGCTGTTGGGTCGGCTGACCACAGCAGCTTCTCTCGAAGCAAATCGTAGTATGTGCTGTCGGCACGTTTGACGAGCTTCACAAGATGGTCGCTCTTGCGAATCACAACCGATTCGTTGCCCTGCAGCGTGTGCAAGATTTGACCGTCGGCAACAACGTGTGCTTCGCGCTGACCTTCCATGAGCGTGCAGCGAAGCTCGCTGCCATCGTTCACGATCAGCGGACGGAGTGTGAGGGTGTGTGGAGCAATTGGCGTCACACAAATCACCTGCGAAGAAGGCGCAATAATGGGTCCACCCGCAGCAAGCGAATACGCCGTTGATCCCGTTGGCGTGCATACGATTACGCCATCAGCACGATAATCAGCCACATGGTGATCATTCACGAATGCACGAACGCCTGTCATCTTCGCTTCAGCAGAACGTTCAATCAGCACATCGTTGAGTGCATAGTGGACGGAACCACCAACATGTACTTCGAGTGTTGTTCGATCAACGATACGATAATGGCCCTTGAGCACATCCATGATCGCTTCATCGAGTTCAGATGTAGGGAACTCAGCCAGGAATCCCAACTTCCCAACGTTGATGCCCATGATCGGTACATCAGATCCCATCAATACACGTGTCGTTGCCAGCAGCGTACCATCGCCACCAAACGTCATCACCATGTCAGCGCGCGTGCTAAACTCCGTCACCGGGCGCACATCGCAGCGTGCTACAACATCTTCCGACAGTTTGTCGGCGAGAATTGTATCAAGGATGACTTCAACACCCTCGTCCTGCAAGCGCACTGCTGCATGGGAAGCCCAGCGCACAGCTTCGGCTCGAGCAGCGTAGGCGTAGATGGCAATACAGCGCATTAGGCAAGATTTCCAGCCGATGCGGGAGCATCAGGATTACCGAACTCATCAACGAAGTTCAACTTCAACGTGCTAATCGTTTGCTCGAGAATACGTGCTTCATCAATGTTCAAGTTACCAGTCGTCTTCTCCTTCAGAATCGCCAGCATGTCGATGACATATCGAGCATGATCTTGATTCTTCATGAGTTCATTGGTAACGGGGTGCTTCATTTTACCAAGTGCGACCATGCCTTCAACTTGGTAGATCTGCACAATGGTGATAAACGTGAGGACGTCGTTCATACGAGGAGGGTAGAAAGTTCAGAGAGATAGGTAGGGATCGGCTTGCGATCCAGCCATGTTCGTTCAAAAGGCACATACGAGACGTCATTGCCAACCTGACCAATCATGACGTCGGTGTGACCAGCAAGCAATGCGTCGACAGCCGCTGCTCCGAGACGAGATGCAAGTACACGGTCGCGTACTGTTGGCGAACCACCACGTTGGACGTGACCAAGGATTGATACCTTGGAGTGTACGCCGTGGCGCTGTTCGAGCTTTTGGCTTATGCCCAGCGCGCCACCTAACTCATCTCCTTCACCAACAATCACAATTGTCCGCTTGTCGAGTCCCTGCGATAAGATGCGCTGATACAATTCATCGATATCGGTAAGCGTCTCTGGCACAGCTACATACTCAGCACCACAGGCAATGCCTACATCGAAGGCAATGAATCCTGCATGACGACCCATTACTTCGATAAAGAAGAGACGTCCGTGCGATTCTGCTGTATCACGGATCTTATCAATGGCCTGCGCAGCGGTGTTAATCGCGGTGTCGTAGCCAATGGTAAAGTCGGTGCCAGCCAAGTCGTTGTCGATGGTACCCGGAGTACCTACTATACGGATGCCGTGTTCCGTCCACAACGCATGTGCACCATGGAACGTACCATCACCACCACATGCAACCACACCGTCGATGCCGTGCGCGCGCAACTGCTCTGCGGCTTCGATACGTCCATCGGGCTCGAAAAAGTCCGGACAGCGAGATGTCTTAAGAATCGTACCACCGCGGTCGATGGTGTTGGCCGTGCGGACACGATCAAGAACTTCGAAGTGTCCGGCTATCATCCCCGAGTATCCACCGATGATTCCGATAACTTCAAGACCACGCTTGTCGGCAGTCCGCTCGACAGCCCGAATGTGGGCGTTCATGCCGGGCGCGTCACCACCACTTGTAAAGACTGCAATGCGTTTCATATAGCTCGAAAATACGACCGTTACGGGCTTTCTATGACAGTTTATTCATCGTTTTCAATGTTACGGAAAGGTAACGGTAGTGTTACGGGGCAACACTCTAGTTTCGCTGCCGTAACAGTTCGCTAACAATTTCATTACACACAGGGCCCAGTATTATGGGAATGTTTACACGAGTAACACGGCGCTGCAGTATGGTAGCGACAGGCATCCTTCTCGCCTCGTCAGCACTTTTCGGACAGGCCTCAACGCAATCCCACGGAAGTTTTGACTTCAACTCGGACGGAGTAGTGTTTCAGTCGGCCGATAGCAGCACACGCGTGCTTATGCGTTTCCGTATGCAGAACTGGGCTACCTACACCACCAAGACCGAGGATGTAGACCAAGATCTTGATCTCTCGGCTGGCTCAACCGACTTTGCAGTTCGCCGCCTGCGCTTGCGCTTTGGCGGCTCCCTGTACGATCCGCGCCTCACGTTCAACCTCCAATTGTCGTTTTCACGGTCAGACCAAGACTGGACCGATACACAGTTCCCGAACATCATCCGCGACGCGATGATCTTCTGGAACTTCTCGCCAAACCTCCAGGTGGGCTTCGGTCAGACGAAACTTCCGGGCAATCGCCAGCGCGTTATCTCCTCGGCCGACCTTGAGCAGCCCGACCGCTCTATTGTCAACGGAGCATTCAACCTGGATCGTGACTTCGGCTTTCAGGGATTCTGGCGACCACTCACTGGTAGCGTTATTGTGAACCTCCGTGGTGCTTTCTCAACAGGAGATGGTCGGAATCAACCATCCCTCGTCGGTGGTGGCATGGCGTACACTGGTCGTGCAGAAGTGCTCCCGTTCGGTGCATTTAAGAACGGTGGCGACTACTTCGAAGGCGACCTCATGCGTGAACAAACACCAAAGCTCAGTGTTGGCGTTTCATACCATCACAACGACAACCAAACAAAGACCCGCGGTCCACTTGGTCGAGCGCTGTATGGCCGCCGCTCCTCAGAGGTGATCTACGCCGACGCACTCTTGAAGTATCAGGGCTTTTCGTTGTATGCTGAATATGCTCAACGCACATCGAATGACCCGATCACGTATAAGGATACTACACGTAAGGACTATGCAGCGGTGTTCGTTGGCAGTGGTTACATGGCTCAAGCATCGTACATCTTCCCATCAATGTGGAATGTCGGTGCGCGCTATGCAGTCGTAGACGCTGGCAACCAGCTCGCAGGCCTTGCTGAGTACCAGGAGCAGGTCAACATCAGCGGTGTTGTTGGATACTACATCAACCGCCACCGTATCAAGACAAACCTCGAGCTCGGCACCAATCGCATCACACTGCTCAACTCAGGAAGTGAAGTTCAGCATTCATTCTACACTCGCTTCAACGTCGAGCTCGGCATCTAACACGTGTTACAATGTGGTAACAACACCACCCGGCGCTCTTCCTGATCCTAATTTGCGGTCCGTTTTGTTCACTCATTTCAATGAAAATCATGCAGTTCATTCGCCGTTCAATCCCATTCCTGGTCGTTATTGCATTCACGGCCATCGCTTTTTCCCTTCCGAAGGAGCGCGTAACAATCAAGGGTTCCGATACAATGGTCATCCTCGTCCAGCGCTGGACAGAGGCATATCCAGATAAGTCGGCAACGGAATTTCAGGTAACTGGTGGTGGTTCGGGTACTGGAATCGCAGCTCTTATCAACGGCACAACAAACATCTGCGCCTCATCACGTCCGATCAAGAAGGACGAAGTAGCCCAACTCGAAAAGAAGTTCGGATACAAGGGGCTCGAAATCCGTGTAGCAATGGACGGCCTTGCCATCTACGTACACAAGTCGAATCCAGTGAAGCAACTCACGATGGCGCAGGTCAAGGACATCTTCACAGGCAAGGTGACGAACTGGAAACAAGTTGGTGGCAACGATAAGCCGATCCTGCTTTACAGCCGTGAGAACAACTCGGGTACATACGAGTTCTTCAAGGAGCATGTTCTTAACAAGCAAGACTTTGCTGCATCAGCGCAACACATGGCTGGCACTGCTGCACTGATCAATGCAGTATCGAAGGACAACAACGCCATTGGCTTCGGTGGTGCTGCATACGCAAAGAATGTCAAGGCGCTACCTATCGCGAAGGAAGCATCTGCGAAGGCCGTAGGTCCGACAGCCGCGACAATTCACGACGGATCGTATCCGATTTCTCGCTTTCTGTACTTCTATCTCAATCAAAAGCCAGCTGGCAGTGTGAAGAAGTTCATCGACTGGGTAATTTCGCCTGCTGGACAAAAAGTTGTGTCTGAAGTTGGATACTATCCGATCAAGCGCAAGTAACTTTGCGGTAGGGATTCTGAGGGAGCTGTGAATAATCCGTTTCGTGCTACACGACGAAATATCGGTGAACTGATCGCTGAGTGGTCTATTCGGGCCATTGCATCGGTGTCGATTCTCGTAATCTTCCTCATCTTCATCTTCGTCTTTCGCGAGGCATCGACGCTGTTAACGGGTTCTGAGGAAGCGCCTACCGAGCAGACATCGACGTCGTCACAGGAAACAACAGCAACTTCGACGACCCAGTCGGAACCGGATGTGTACAACCCTGATGCTGAAGAGCCAGAAGTGTACAATCCAGAGGCTGAAGCTCCTGCGTCAGGAGAAGAGGGAGCCCCCGGTGAGTTCATCTACATCGCTGCCAACCCAGCGTACCCGCACATTTACAATCCTTCTTCAGGATTGATTCCGCCTGATATCGATGCGACATCGAGTGAAGAAGAAGTGATTGCCGGTGATACACTGTCATTCGGCGAGAACTTCCTTAGCTCAACCTGGCAACCAGTCGGCGAAGTGCCGAAGTTTGGCATCGTGCCATTGCTCATCGGCACAGCGAAGACCACACTGATTGCCATCCTCATTGGTGCGCCACTCGGCATCCTCGCAGCTTTGTTTGTAGCCTTCTTTGCGAAGCCGTGGATCCGTGAGATAGTCAAGCCTGGCATTGAGCTTCTTGCTGGCTTCCCCTCCGTGGTAATCGGCTTCTTTTGTCTGGTAACCGTTGCCTCATGGGTGCAAGACGTAACCGGTGTGCCATACCGACTCAACGCAATCGTTGGTGGTATCGGTCTTTCACTTGCTGTGATCCCCATCGTGTTCTCCATTGCAGAGGATGCACTGAGCGCGGTACCGAAGACACTACGCGAGGCATCACTTGCATTGGGATCGACCGAATGGCAAACCGCATACCGCGTGATGCTGCCAGCAGCAGCACCTGGTGTGTTTGCCGCAGTTCTGCTGGGCATCGGTCGCGCATTCGGCGAAACAATGATTGCAATCATGGCAACTGGAAACGCCCCCTTGTCATCGTTCTCTCCGTTCGAGCCAGCACGTACTGTTGCAGCTACCATCGGAAGTGAAATGGGCGAAGTGGTGTGGGGCTCCGAGCACTACGGCGTGTTGTTCTTGCTTGGCGTATTGCTGTTTGTGTTTTCGTTCGGACTCAACGCCGTGACGGAGCTTTACGTGAAGACGCGCTTTATCAAGCGCTTCCAGGGGAAGTAACATGCAGTTCTCAGCATCTACACAGCCCCTTCCAAAACGACTCCTCGGCTTCTTCGCCGTGTTGATTGCACTCACCGCAGCTGTTGCTGTTGTGGGAATCATCCTTGGCATGTTCGGCAACTTTCTGCTCAACGGTGGCACGCACGTAACGTGGGAGTTCCTCACGGAGTTTCCGCGCAACAGCAACACCGAAGGTGGGATCTGGCCAGCTCTTGCTGGGACAACGCTTCTTGTGCTGTTGATGACGTTGCTTGGCGTGCCGGTTGGCACTGCCACGGCAATCTACCTCACAGAGTTTGCGAAGCAGGATTCATGGTTCGCTCGGAGCGTTCGCTTTGCTGTGAACACCCTCGCAGGCGTACCGTCCATCGTGTTTGGATTGTTTGGCGTTGGGTTTTTCATCCAGTTCATGGGTGGTAGCATCGACGCTGCCTTTGGTTCGTCATCATTTGGCGATGGCTCGCTCTTGTGGTCAGCTGCAACGCTTGCGGTGCTCACACTCCCTGTGGTGATTGTTGCGGTTGAAGAATCGCTGCGTGCAGTGCCACGTGACCTTCGTGAAGCGTCGCTTGCATTAGGTGCAACGCGCTTGCAGACGATTGTGAAGGTGGTGATTCCAAACTCAGTCACAGGTATTCTGACGGGATCCATTCTAGCAGTTGGACGTGGCGCGGGCGAGGTGGCGGCAATCCTCTTCGTCGGTGTAACGTATTCGTCGGAAGTGCTTCCTTCGGCTGTGACAGAGAAGTTCATGCACTTGGGATATCACCTCTTTGTGCTCTCTACACAGTCACCGGATGTTGAGAAGACGCTTCCGTTGCAGTTTGCGACAACGCTTGTACTGCTCGGGTTGACGTTCCTGATGAATCTCACGGCAATTCTTATTCGCTCACGTTTGCGGAAGCGGTAGAAAGTATCCTCATGGCCAAGGATCTTCAAACAAAGATTCAAGCGCAAGGTTTCAACTTCCATTACGGACAGAAGCAGGCGCTCTTCGACATTAACCTGAGCATTCCAGAGCGAAAGGTCACGGCGTTCATTGGTCCGTCGGGCTGTGGCAAATCCACATTCCTGCGTTCGATCAATCGTATGAACGACTTGATCGAGGGTACGCGCATTGGTGGCGAAATGGTTGTTGACGGCGTGAATGTTTACGACAAAGAAGTCGATGTCGTGACGCTTCGCCGACGCATCGGAATGGTGTTCCAGAAGTCGATTCCGTTTCCGAAGTCGATCTACGAGAACATTACCTACGGTCTGACGCTGAACCAATCGCGATCAAAGTCTGAACTTGACGAGATCGTTGAGTCGAGCCT
>JAURNF010000057.1 GCA_030830285.1 Candidatus Kapaibacterium sp. | reverse complement strand
CTCCTGAACGATCCGTTTTACATTGGCATCCGTCAGAAGCGCCTCGCTGGTGAAGAGTATTATGCCTTCATCGAAGAATTTGTCACGGCTGTCGAAACAGTATTCCCGAACTGCAGCATTCAGTGGGAAGATTTCGCAAACCCGAACGCTGGTCCGATCCTCGAGCGGTATCGCGATCGCATCTCATCGTTCAACGACGACATTCAGGGTACGGCAGCGGTTGGTGTTGCAGGCATTCTTGCAGCACTTCGCATGAAGAACGAGACGCTCTCACAACAGACGTTTCTGTTCTTTGGCGCAGGATCTGCCGGTACGGGCATTGCAGATCTTCTGTGCAAGATCATGGTTGCCGACGGCATGCCGCTTGACGAGGCTCGTAAGCGCTGCTGGCTTGTTGATAGCAAGGGGCTCGTCGTTGCCTCCCGCGAGGATCTCACCGACACCAAGAAGCCGTTTGCGCACGATGCGCCGTACGTGTCGACATTGCTCGAAGCAGTGACGGTGACGAAGGCAACAGCGATCATCGGAACAAGCACCATCCCAAAGAGCTTCACGCAAGACGTGATCGAACAGATGGCGCGCAACACGCCGCGTCCGATGATCTGTCCGTTCTCGAACCCAACATCGAAGAGCGAGTGTTCGGCTGAAGATGCCTACACATGGACGAATGGCACTGCAATCTTTGCGAGTGGTTCGCCATTCCTACCAGTAGAGCTCAACGGCAAAACCTACTACCCAGGTCAGGGCAACAACGTCTACATCTTCCCTGGTGTTGGACTTGCAGTGTATGCAACGCAGGCATCGCGCATTCCAGATCAAGCATTTGCTGTGGCAGCACGTGCGCTCGCATCAATGGTTACAGATGAGCAGTTTGCCAAGGGGCTCATCTATCCACCGATGTCGAACATCCGTGATGCAGCGGTGGTGGTAGCAAACGCAGTGACTGAGTACCTCTTCAACGAAGGCCTTGCCCGCGTGGCGCGTCCGGCAGACATTCCGGCGTTTGTGCGCGAACACATCTGGCAGCCAGAGTACTAAGCGTCGAGGTTACCGAAGTTCCTTCTCGTGCACGGTGCGCGACCACACATCCTTGCCTTGTGCGTCAACGATGCGCAGTGTAATGCTGCGGTCGCCGCGATTGCCTTGCGCTGTGATCATGCCGAAGTTGTGGCCGATGTACTTGGTGCCTTCGACGTGACGTGAGTTGGTGCGATAGACTTCGCTCGTGTTCACACCCGACGATAGTGGGGATGACGTAAGCTCGTACAGGGGATATGCGCCTGGTCGATCGAGCTTCGACAGTTCGGCGAAGTGCACATCACCAGACACGAACATCACGCCGCTGATCTTGAGTCGCGTGATTGCTGCGATGATCGTATCGCGCTCTTCTGGCGACCATGCGAAGCCCTCGCGCTTCATGTTGTCGCTGAGTACTTGACCGCCAATAGCAACAACCTTAAACGTGGCCTTGCTCGAAGCGAGTGCATCAATGAGCCACTGTGTTTGCTCTTCACCAAGGATGCGACGGGGTATGTCGGTGCGCGCGTTTGGCGTGCGATACCAACGGTCGTCCATCAGAAACACTTGGATATCTGCCACATCAAATGTTGAAGTGATGCCGCCACGAGTGCCAATGCCATACGATGGATTTGGCCAATACGCCATGAAGGCATCGCGTGCATCATGCTTGAGTGCGTAGGTGTAATCGGCATCGTTCGGACCGTAATCGTGGTCATCCCACATAGCATAGTTCGGAACCGTCGCGAACATGCGCTTCGTCCCTGGCCACGCGCGCGTATGCGCGTTGCGCTTGAAGAGTCCAGCGCGCGAGCCCACATCACCTTCACGGAAGTACGTGTTGTCGCCTAGCCACACCATCGCATCCGGACGTCGATCAGCAATCGCATCGAAGATGCCTGTTGGTGTGCCATAGCCGCGCTCCTTGCCCGTGGAATCATATCGCTCGAAGCCGGACTCGTTGACGTAGTGACAGCTTCCGAGAGCAATCGACACTGTTGGGATGGTGTTGCCGCGAAAGCGCCAGATCGGACGCGTAGTGAAGGTTGTCGGTAGTGTGGTCGACGCTTTCGTGCCGTCGATGAGGATGTCGTATGTGTACGTGCGCTGCGGTTCGACGCTATCAAGCACGACTGTCGCGCAATGCCCTGTGCGTGCGTTGGTACGCGTGGCTGTTGACTGATACACGCGTTGGCCATCGGCAGTGCGATACTGAATCGACACGTCTGCAGGCGCAGATGTCTGCACCCATATCGACGCGCTGCGCATGTCGATATGGCCAAGCATCGGACCCGACACGAGCGTTGCCTGACCCCAGGCGATGATAGTGCAGTGGGCAAGGCAGACGAGTGCGACGACGATCTTAGCGTTCATAACGGAGGTGTTTGATTTCTTCGCCCTGCAGACCAATGTCACGCATGGCTTCAATGCCAATCGTAAGATGCAGATCGGCGAATGTTTCAGTGACAATCTTATCAGACTCTTCGGTCTTGACGCCTTCCGGCATGATCGGGACGTCGCTCACGAGAAGCAGTGCGCCGCGTGGGATCCCATTCTTGTGTCCAACGATGAACACGGTAGCCGTCTCCATATCAATTGCCAGGCATGAGAGATCTTGCAGGCGCTGCCGGAAGCTCTCATCCCATTCCCACACACGGCGGTTCGTGGTGTAGACAACGCCCGTGCGATATTCCATGTCGTGATCGAGGATGCGATCGGAAACAAACTTGTGCAGCTTGAACGAAGGAAGCGCTGGCACCTCAGGCGGGAAGTAGTCATTGCTCGTTCCATCGCCACGAATTGCCGCAATCGGCAGAATGAAGTGTCCGATCTCCGTTGATGCTTTCAAACCACCGCACTTACCAAGGAACAACACGCCCTTCGGCATGCGTGCGACGAGCAGGTCCATGATCAGCGCGGCGTTCGGAGATCCAATGCCGTAGTTGATGATTGTGAGATTGCCCGACGTTGCGGTCTGCATCGGACGGTCGGCTCCACGGATCGGCACGTCGTGTCGCTTAGCGAATGCTTCGACGTACCCAAGGAAGTTTGTGAGCAAGATGTAGTCGCCGAACTCCGCGACTTCAGTGCCCGTATAGCGGGGGAGCCAGTTTGTGGCGATGTCAAGCTTTGTAAGCATGGATGAAACTACGGAGACTTCGTCGACTGCGCACAGCGCACACGTTGTAATTTGCATACATGAGCGCCCTTGAACGATTCGCCTCGCTGGAGCACCGCATGCGCGGTGTGGTTTCCGCACTTCCTCCAGCATTGGCAGTACGTCTATTCTCTGCGGGACGTACGGCATTTGCGAAGCGGTTTGCCGTAGACGTACCTCGTGAGCGCTACGTACCGCCTGCACAGATGGCCGTGACAGCGATGGGGTTGACCTTTCGTATGCCGTTGTGGAATGCGGCAGGCATGTTCAAAAACGGTGAGGCCTACGATGTCGTGTCAGCACAAGGCGCGGGCGCATACGTTGCAGGTACGACTACATCACGCGTGCGCGCAGGAAACATCCGCGATGGCGTGACATGGCCAGCTGTGCCATACGCGCATTCGCATGCATCGTCGAACTGGATGGGGTTACCCAATGCAGCGCACCGCGCGGTCGCATCGCGTCTGGCAACACTCGAGCGTATCCCGGGGTGTCCGATTGGTGCAAGTGTGAGTGCCGAGCCTGGACTCGATGCTGCCATCGCCGTAACTGAGCTCATCGATGGAATGAAGATGTATGCCGATGCAGGCGTTGACTACATCGAGCTCAACGAAAGCTGTCCGAACGTCCCTGGTCATGCACACCGCGAGGCGCTTGATGCAGACCTCCTGCGTCGACTCGACATGATTGCATCGCAGGTGCTGTCGCGCCGTGACCGACACTTGCCGGTGGTCGTGAAGTTCTCCAACGACACATCGATTGAGCAACTGCCCGGTGTCGTGCATGCCTTGCACGAGCGCGGGTTCAACGGCATCATTGCTGGCAATACCTCAACACGATATGCTGAACACGCGCCGATAATCGATCGTCGTGATCGTGCGTTGTATGACTACTTCACGGCTACGTATGGTGGCGGCATCAGCGGCGCGCCTCTTCGCAGTGATTCGCTGGCGTGCTGTGGTGTTGCGATCGCCGCACGTGATGCATGCGGAGCGGGGGATGCATTCGAAGTGATCCGCTGCGGAGGCATTGCAGGCGCAGAAGATCTGGCGGCATCAGCAGCGATCGGCGTACGACTTAACCAGTGGTACGTCGGATACTTCGAAGCGTTTGGTCGTGTTGGACACCGTGTTTACCGCGATGTTGTGTCGCGCATGCGCTCGTAGCGCGCAGCGACGGAGTCGAACATCGCCTTAAACATGCGCGGACGTTGTCCCTCTTCGCGCACGCGTTCAAAAAACTCCGCACTCGTAAAGCCATGATGTTGCAACACGGAATCAACACGCCGTGCAATCACCGTTGTATCCATGCTTGATTGACGAACAATCATCACATCGACATAGGCCGAGACAAGTCGTTCGTCGGGTACCTCGGAATCACTGCATGCCGCAATCAGTGCAACAGACGTAAGGGCACATGCAAGAAGAGTGAGACGAGTTATCATGCGTGGTGCTCCAATGCAAATTCGCTTGTGAGTTCAACGAGCTCGCTGAGGATCATCGCAGTAGCGCCCCAGAGCGGGATGCGCGGATGGATGTTCCAAAACGGCACGTCCATCGGACGTGAGAATACCTCGCGTGTGGCCATTGAGCGTGATGTCGGATCGAGGAAGTGCGACAGCGGCACCTCGATGACTTCTTGCACTTCTGCTTCGTTGATTGGCCAATGTGAGGTTTGATCAATCACACCCACAATTGGCGTGACGGCGCTATTTGATGGCGGTATGTAGATCGGTGATAGCTCGCCGAGCACATGTACCGCCTCGCGCACAATGCCGACCTCTTCGTGAAACTCACGAAGGGCCGCATCGAGGGCACCTTCATGCGGATCGAGACGTCCACCGGGGAATGAAATCTGTCCAGTGTGATGCTTAAGCTCCTCACTGCGTACCGTAAACAACACCGATGGCCATGCTGAATCTTT
>JAURNF010000056.1 GCA_030830285.1 Candidatus Kapaibacterium sp. | reverse complement strand
TCTGCGATATCAGCGCCAGCAGCAAAGGCCTTTGGACCTGCACCTGTGACGACGATACTACGCACGTCGCGATCTGCAACCGCAGTTGCGATGTGCGCTTCAAGTGCTTCGAGCACCTGGCCGTTGAGGGCATTGAGCTTGTCTGGTCGGTTAATTGTGAGAATAGCAACGCCATTGTCACGCGAGAGGAGTACGGTGTCGTTCATGGCCGTAAAATTACGATGCGTTTGTGTGAATAACTCAGGTTGGCTCCTCGCCCGAGGATCGTAATATTTGTTGGTTCGTGCCGCTGTTCCGCTCCATATCGCTTCGTCGTAGCATTGCAATCCTTGTCTGCGCATTCCTCTGCATCGCCTCTGGCGGGCCTCAGGTGGATGCGGCAGTGCAGCGATCACCGAAGAAAAAGGCATCCAGTGCGAAGGCACAGCGCCCCAAACGCTCCAATGCCGCAGCCTCTGGCAAGTCCAAAAGCGCGAAGGCTGGGACGAAGGCCCGATCGAAAAAGAGATCGACAGGGAAGCGCAAGGGTCGCGTACGTAGCCGTGGCCGCGAGGTCCCAATTTCTAGTCTATCTAGCATTCGCGAGCGCGATCTGGCGCCCGGAGTTCGGTATACGATGTACCGTTCCAATGGGTCACGCCCTGTGGTAGCACATGTGATTTCGATGGATCGTACGTTGCCAGGTACGGCAGTGCGATTGGTCAAGGGTGAAAACCACGGCGCAGGACTTGAGCGACTCGGTGAATTGTATCGTCGGTATGAGGCAGCTACCGACAACAAGTTGTTTGCGTTGGTCAATGGGAATTTCTGGAGAGCCGTTCGAAACACGATGATTGGTCCATGCGTGATCGACGGTGAAGTTGTGGAGATGAATCGCTACAAGAAATGGACCAGCGGATTTCTTGATGTTCGAAGTCAGCTCACGATCGACACCTTTGCGATCACCGGTACCGTTGCGTTTTCAGGACGTGCGTATGCAGTATCGTCTGTGAATCGTCGAGAAGACGAAGGCGTGGTCGTGTACAACAGCTACGGCGGAGAGCGCATCCCCCATGTGAACACGAAAGAGATTGAAAAGGCCTTCTACGAGGCAGTGAAGGACTCCGTGTTTGCTGAGCGAGATTCTACTGAGATTGCGCTCACAAAGGAAGTACTCCGCGGAGAGGTAGCCCGTGCGCAGCGTGAGGCCTCCACAGAGTATCCAATGGTGAAGATTCGAGTTCGGTATCTACGCCTTCCTTCGATCAACACGCAGATCCCATGCGCAGTGCTTGGAGTCGACACCGGCACGGTTGCCATGCCATTGCGTGGTGCCGTTATCTCGATGCCGCGCAGCATGTATCAGTCTGGTCCAGCCCCTCGCATTGGCGATACCCTGATGCTGACATATGCAACGAATGTGCATTCGAATTTGCGGTTTATGAATGCTGTATGTGGTACTCCGCGTCTCGTGCGTGATGGTGTAGCAAAACACGAGGCCCAATTGGAGGGATCAACAGGGAAGCGATTCATCGGACATAACCTTGCTCGAACTGCTCTCGGCACGGACCGTAGTGGAAATCGCATCATGATCGTGGCAATACAGGCTGACGATCCCGGACGCGGCACGTCAGGCGCTACGTTGCAGCAGACTGCAAAGGTTATGGCATTGCTTGGATGTTATCAGGCAATGAACCTTGATGGTGGTGGTTCAACCGGAATGGTGGTTGAGAACGATCATGTGTTCTTCGATGGTGAAGATCCACTTACACGACGTGTAGGACTCGGCATCGGTGTCGTTCAGCTATCGAAGATCCTTCGAACTCCGCGTTAATCGTAGAGTAGGAACTGACGTCGCTGTTCCACGAATACGTCCACACTACGTCGTCCAATCCGCTCGAGCTCGCCAAGAGACGCACCTCGTACGAATGCCTGCACGAGATCTGCACTTCCGCATGCCTTCGCAAACATTACGCCGTTCTTCTGCGTTGCAAGCGTATCGGGGAATGCCTCTGGAAACTGTTCCCGAACTCGCCAGAGCACAGTGAGTGCAGCGTTGTACGGCTGCCACGTTGCGCGTTGCGGAAGAAGGTGGTATCCGTCGCAGATGGATTGTGCAAACTTGCCCGAAGATGGCTTGAACCGCGCACGAGCGGCGACAACACCGTACCGACGTAAGTGCAGAACAAGGAGAGTATCAATAGGGAAGCCGCTACCACCGAGAAGTGTGAATGGTGTGGATGTGCCCATGCCAATTGAACACGCACCGAGTTCGCCAACCATACCTGTTAGCACATACCCACGAATAGCATGGACACTCCGGATGTTGGGGGATGTCGGATACCACGGACGATCAATGTCTTCCCACGTCATGCTGCGCTTCCAGCGCTTGCATTTCACAACTGTGAGGTTGCACTCGCGAGCGGTTCCATTGGGTCCGACGCTCAGCCAACCCTTTTCGTTGACCATCGTCGCCAGTTCGCCCATCGTCATACCATGAATGTACGGGATGGGTATTCGGCTAATGAACGAACGCAGTTCTTCGTCTGGTAGGTTGCCTTGTACGATTGCTCCACCGAGTGGATTAGGGCGATCCAACACCATGCATCGAATGCCGGCCTCTGCACAAGCTTCAAGAACCTCCACCATCGTTGAGATGTAGGTGTACGAGCGCACCCCAATATCCTGCAAGTCAATGACGACTACATCAGCATCGGAAATCATCGAGCGGTCGGGTCGACGCAAGCGTCCGTAGAGTGATACGACAGGCGTGTTCATCACGGTATCATCGGCAACGGTCACACCTGCAGGTACAACACCGAAAAATCCATGCTCTGGTGCGAGCAGTCGAAGCGTGGTTAGGTCACGCCGTTGAAGGAACTCTTCGGCGGTGTTTGTGCCACGATATGTGCGGGCTGCAGCATGCGTCACAAGTACCACACGTTTACCGCGAAGCATCCCAAAGTCAGTGTCGATGAGATTGTCAATGCCAAACTTGACCTGTGCCGATAGAGGCATCGAAAGGACAAGGAACACCGCAATGATGATGGTTCGTAGCTGCATTACGATGAGCGTTGGTGCGACCGTGGATGAAAGAGCGTATGAACTTCCTTGACGTAGTCTCGATCGATGTGGGTGTAGATCTGTGTCGTAGCAATGTCGGCGTGGCCAAGCATTTCCTGTACTGCGCGGAGATCTGCACCACCCTCGAGGAGATGCGTCGCAAACGAATGGCGGAACATATGCGGATGAACGTGCTGCGTGATATTGGCGCGGACGCACGCTTCTTGGATGATGTTCCAGACGGACATCCGTGAGAGCTTTGATCCACGTGATGACAAAAACAGAACGTCATCGGTTTGTGCGTGCTTGACTAACGCTCCACGTCCGAGCTGCTGGTAGCGTGAGATCCACGCAAGCGCCTCGGAGCCAATAGGTACGATGCGCTCCTTCGATCCCTTACCGAACACTCGAATAATCTCAACATCGTTCAGGACGTCGCGCTGTCGGACCGTGATCAGTTCGCTAACGCGCAGACCGCATGCATACATCGTTTCGAGCATTGCTCGATTACGCAGCTCGTATGCAGACGCGTCGTCATAGGCAGCGAGAATGCGAAGCATCTCGTCGACAGATAGACAGTCAGGAAGTATTCGACGAGACCGTGGAAGTTCCATCGATTCCGTTACATCCGTCTGTATGCGACCGTTTGTCAGGAGATATCGGTAAAGATGCTTGATAGACGACAGATACCGCGCTCTACTCGTCGTGCCTAGGCCGGCCTCAGCGAGCGTTGTAAAGAACGCTCGCAGCATTGCCAGCGAGGCATCAGCGAATGACGAACACTGTTGTTCCTGAAGGAACTGTGCAAGCTGCGTGATATCGTGCGTATACGCACTCCGCGTGGTCTCGGCCAATCCGCGCTCCAGATTGAGGTACTGCAGAAACTGCCGTATATCTCGCGCGAAAAGAGGTGAGAGCTCCATTACGAATTCGATGATGAGTCCGTTGATTCCGGCACGTCACGATAGCGCACACGCTGATGCGATGATCCAAGAAGACTCTTCACGAAGGACTCTCGAACGGTATCGA
>JAURNF010000055.1 GCA_030830285.1 Candidatus Kapaibacterium sp. | reverse complement strand
ACTCACAACAAATGCAACGGCCTTCCAACCCAGTGCCATACCGCCACGCACCCAACGATGCTTTTGCTTGACATACTCGGCAAACGTTGTGCAGGCCAGCGTTTCCACGGTTGCGTGACTATCGCAGAGATACCGCACCTCGAAACCCGAAGCGGCCATTGCTTGCAGCAGTGCCAAGTCTTCGGTCAGACTGAACGGAATTGCAGCATAGCCACCAAGGTTCATCATGGCCGTGCGACGCAGTGCCATGTTATTGCCAAAGCATCCAAGCGGAGTGCCGTTGTTCAATCCAGCACGTGCCATCGTATGTGTATAGAGCCACTCAACATCTTGGATCGTTGCAAACGCGCCATCACGTTGAATCGTCGTAAATCCGCAGACCATACCAACGGAAGCATCGGCAAACGGCTCGGACATTGCAGCAACCCAACGTCGATCAACCGTGCAGTCGGCATCTGTCAAGAGGATCACCTTACCGGATGCATGATCTATACCGTATTGGAGCGCACCAGGCTTACCCTGCAAGTTCCGATCGGTTAATGGTGTGCTGCGATGCAGCGCGCGAATGCGCACGTCGTGCTCGGCCAGAGCATTGATGACATTGGCGGTACCATCTGTGCTGCGGTCGTTCACAATGATGATTTCCGCGTCTTGACGATCGCCAATAGACGTCAGCACAGATGCAACGCATTGTCCAATCGTGTGTTCTTCGTTACGTGCAGGGATGACAATGCTTACCGACTGGCTGTGCTGAACGCTGCTGCGCGTTGGCCGCGTTCGTGCCTGTCCAACCAGAAAAAATGCGATGCGAAGGGCATAGATACCGCTTGCGCACGCGAGAAGAACCACGGTCATTGAATCATTCATGCGTTCCGCAAGTTAGCCCGTACTAGTTTTGCGTACCATTACGAAACATTCATCATTGCAGCACCACGATTGGGCATATGACAACCAAACGCCGAGTTGATTTCATCAACGATCCCATAGGCCCCTCGCTCCGGCGCTTTGCTGTCCCGCTGGCATTCAGCTTCATCGTCAACATGGTGTACTCGTTGATCGATCGCTTCTATGTATCTCGACTTGGTGATGCCGCCATTGCTGCGATCGGTTCCAGCGATCAGATCGTGTTTCTGCTGTTCACCTTGGTAAGTGGCTTTGCCGTCGGAAGCGGCATTATCGTCGCACGCCGGTTTGGCGAGGGCGATCGCGTTGGTGCCTCCCGTACGGGCACGCAAGCACTCGTTGGCATGGCCATTACTTCTGCATCCGTCACGGCAGTGATGTATCTCCTGCTTCCGGTCATCCCATTGATCATGCAGATGGATGCCGAGGTGGAGACGCTGAGTGTTGAGTATCTAAGTATGCTCCTGATCGGATTCACATTCAACCTGATGAACTTCCAGATGTTCAGCATCGTACGTTCAACAGGTAACGCGGTGTTTCCGATGACGGTGCTCATCATCACGGTGATCCTGAACGCCATCATTGCACCATTCCTCATCTTCGGCATTGGTCCGTTCCCTGAACTCGGCATGCGCGGGGCTGGACTCGCAACAGCGATCTCACAGATGAGCGGAACTGGTATCGCGCTCACAGCGCTCATCCGGGGCTCAACGAACATTCATCTCGACTTCACGCAGTTCCGTCTCGATGGCGAGTTGCTTCGACGTGTTGCAAAACAGGGGTTCCCGGCATCCCTCCAAATGCTCTCCGTGTCACTCAACAGGGCGGCAATCTTCGCAATCGTGGCTGGATTTGGTACGCACGTCACAGCAGCCTACACGCTCGGACTCAACATCGACATGATGGTGTACATGAGTGTGTTTGCAATGGGTATTGCTGTCGAAACTGCCACCGGACAAAACCTCGGGGCTGAGCAACCTGAGCGCGTGCGTGCGATCCACCGAAGCGCCGTGCGTCAGATCGGACTCCTGATGCTCATCTTGGCCGCAGCGGTATGGGCGTTTGGAACAGAATTCGTAGAACTCTACTCGCGGAACCCTGCCACCGTCACAGAGGCCACACTGTATCTGAGTTTCACCGTGATCGGATACGTGTTCTTCTCAACGGGATTACTCACCGTGCGGGTGCTTTCCGGTGCGGGGGCAGCCATGTTGGCGATGTCTATCACAGCGGGAAGTCTGCTGGGGATTCAACTGCCCCTTGCATTTGTTCTTGGCTACTACACGTCGATGGGACCAGTTGGGGTTTGGGCAGCTGTTCTATTTGGGTATGTCGCGTTCACGATTATTGCCTTGCTGGTCTTTCGTAGTAATCGATGGAGGACTGTGCGCGTGTGATCGATGCTGAACGACGGTTAAACCTGACACCTGCGTGTTACGTCTGAGGCTGACAACCCTGTGAGAACTCTCGACCTACATATGGATTCAGACCTCCAGATACTTGAAGCATATCGATCTGGAGATCGTGAGCAAGCCAGCAATGCCTTTGTACGCAGGCATCAACGGTTTGTGTACGGTATCGCACGTCGATACATGCTCGATCACGACGACACGCAGGACGTCGTGCAAGAGGTCATGATCCGAGCACTTGGCGCTCTTGCCACGTTCCAACAGCAGAGCTCTATCCAAACATGGCTCTACCGCATCACGGTGAACGTTGCGACGTCTGCGCTGCGGCGTGCTCGTGTTCGGGGAATGTTTCGTATCGACTCAGACGTTGAGCACCATCAGTCGCGTGATGTGGGGTCGGCTCCAGATCAACGGGTACTCGAAGACGACCTCACGACATTCCTCGACAACGTCCTTACCACGTTGCCAGAGCGCCAACGCGAAGCCTTCTGCATGCGATACATCGATGAGCTCTCCTACGCGGAGATGAGTGAGCTTACAGGCACATCGGAAGGTGCGCTCAAGGCCAACTATCACTGGGCGATCAAGAAGATTGCTGCGGCGATGAAGCAGAGTGATTTCCGTCCATCAACAATGACTTCCTCAGATGAGTGATAACATGAGACCATCCCGTCACGATATCGATGCAGAGCTTCGGGAGATCCTTGCATCAGACGATACCAATCAGTCGGAGGCCGACGCTGCTGACATGCTCATTGCGCATCGACAGCGCATTTCCCGGCAACTCGATGTGCAGTCATTTGCTCGGCAGCGGAAGATTCGCGTTCAGCGGCGATCATGGTTTGCGCAGCCATCGATGTGGCTTGCTGGTGCGGGTAGTGCTGTGGCAGTCGTTCTGATTCTCGTGACCACGTCACCGACGAATCAACCATCGAATGTCTCGGCGCAACGCGTTGATAGTCACAGCGTTGGGATGACAGATGACGCTGTGGTGATGCAGAGTGATGCGGATCTCACAGAAGTTGATGCGCTTGTATCCGAAACTCTTGCCTCGGTCGACGAAGTGTGGGATCGGGGTGAAGTTGATATCGACCGTCTGTTGACGGATGGAACGCGCAAGTAATCGTCAGATCAAGAGTCCAACCACGCAAGCAGTCAGAAGGTTGGCAAGTGCACCGATGCACATTGCTTTGAGGCCGAATCGCGCTACTTCTGCCCGTCGATCAGGCGCCATCATGCCGTAGCCGCCTATCTGAATTCCGATAGACATAACGTTCGCAAAGCCACAGAGTGCGATGGTTGCAAGACGCACCGTGCGGTCGCTGAGCGTCCCATCGGCGACCATGCCTGCGAGGCGATCGTAGGCGATGAATTCCGTGAGCGCGATCTTGGTTCCGAGCAGCGATGCGAACGCTGTTGCCTCGTGTGACGGAATTCCTGTGAGCCAGGCAAATGGAAGGAAGCACCAGCCAAGAATCGACTCAATCGATGTCGGGAACCACGTCACACCGGCTGTGGCAAGCGACGATGCGCCGATGCCGAGGAGTGCATCCAAGAATGCTACGATTGCTTTGAAGGCAATCAGCACGACAATCACATTGAGCGCAAGCTTTGCACCATCGAGTGCTCCGTGTGCCACGGCATCGAGCACATTCCCAGAGGATATCACAGGATCGAGTGTCTCCACGCGAAGCTCGCGATCATGCTCGCGCTGAGGTTGCGCAATCTTCGCCAGCACGAGCGCGGCAGGTGCAGCCAGGATCGATGCAATCATGAGGTCGGTAGCATTGATGCCGCGTGCGATGTAAACACCCATCGTTGAACCAGCAATGGTGGCGAACCCGCCAACCATCATCGCAAAGAGCTCCGAGGATGAAATCTTCGGGATATAGTGTCGTACAAGCAGGGGAGACTCCGTCTGACCAAGGAAGATCTCACCAACAGTATTGATCGACTCAATGGGGGATGTTCCCATGGTGCGTTCCAGCACACGTGCAGACCAACGCACAACGCGTTGCATGATCCCGTAGTGGTAGAGCACACTCATGCACGACGAGAAGAAGACAACCACTGATAGGATTGTTAGCGCAAACTGAAAGCCAACAACACCTTGTCCTTTCGGTAGCGGAAGGTCGCCAAACAAGAATGCAGCTCCGTCACGTGCAAATCCGAGGAACCATGTGACACCATCACCGAGGTATTGAAACGCAGCTACCCCAGGAGGGAAGAGGACCATTCCGAGTGCAAGAACAAGTTGCAGCAGCATGCCAAACAACACGGTGCGCCATGGAATATCCTTCCGTGAGGATGACCACGCAATCGTGAGAGCGATGATGACAATGATCCCGAGTGCGGAGGCAAGTTGTTGCATGGTTCCCTGTTGTTACCGTTCTGTATCGATGAGAACGTTGCTCTCGCCAAACGTTGAGCACAGGAATGCTGTGTTCTCCTTCGATGTCTTGATCTTCATCGTCGTAAGGTACTGACGCTTACCCTCGGGGTGCATGACGATGAACGAAATGGAGTCTTCAGCATCTCTCGTGTTGCATCGCTCCTTCAATTCGCGCAGATGGTCATCCGTCACACGATCAGGACGGATACACACGACGTAGCCCTTTGAGAACTTCTTCTCTGCTTGTTCGAGTGTGAGCACTTCGTCGACAACGATCTTTGCCGCATCACCGTTGATCTCGCACTTCCCAATAGCAACGATCACCGTATCCGGTCGAAGCAGCTCTGCGAACTTCTTGTACGCGTCGCTCCATAGGATCGCCTCAGCGCTGCCATTGTATTGCTCAATCTTGAGAATCGCGAACGTGTTTTCGCGTCGATCAAGCTTTGTACGTACGTCGCTGAGCAAACCGCACATCCGCACAGGTTTGCCATTGAGGTCAGGATCTAAGCGCGCCAACGAGAGGGTACTAAACGACTGCACGGCCAGTGCATACTCTTGAAGCGGATGTCCGGAGATGTAGAAGTTGAGGTACTCACGTTCCTTCTTGAGGCGATCACGCTCTGGCCATGGATCGATAAGGGGCAGCGAAGGCTCCTTTGGCTTTTCGATCTCTTGCGTGCCAAACAGTCCACCCGAGCTCGACAGCACGTCGTCTTGTACCTGTGACGCATAATGGAGGGCTGTGTCGATCACCGAGAACAGCTGCGCGCGATGACCACTGTTGAGTGAGTCGAATGCACCGGTGCAGACCAGTGCTTCGAGCACGCGTCTGTTGACGACTTTCTTTTCGACGCGAGCAGAGAAATCGAAGATCGACGTAAAGGTTTGTTCCTGGCGTGCCTCAACGATTGCATCAACCGCAGTAATGCCGACGGTTTTAATCCCAGCCATGCCGAAGTAGATCACATTCTTGTCAGCAACGAAGGTTGCCGTTGAACGATTAACATCGGGCGGGAGAACGGTAATCGAGAAACGACGTGCCTCATCGATCAACCGAACGATCTTATCCTGATCGTTGAGTTCAGCCGTCATGTTGGCGGCAAGGAACTCAGCAGGATAATGCGTTTTCAGCCATGCTGTTTGGAATGCAAGGTAGGAGTATGCAGCAGAGTGTGACTTGTTGAAACCGTAGGCGGCAAACTTCTGAATGAGGTCGAAGATTTCTGTAGCGGTTGCCTCACTGATGCCTGCATTACTGAGGGCACCTTCAACGAACTTAGATCGCTGTTCGGCCATGGACTTCTCGTCCTTCTTACCCATGGCTCGACGCATAACGTCGGACTGCGCCAGCGTGAAGCCAGCGAGCGTCTGCACGAGCTGCATAACCTGCTCTTGGTAGACGATGATGCCGTAGGTCTTTTCGAGAATTGGCTCCATCAATGGATGCAGGTACTCGATAGGCTTACGTCCGTGCTTGCGGTCGATGAAGTCAGGGATGTTGCCCATCGGACCCGGACGGTACAGAGCGTTCATCGCGATCAAGTCCTCGAGCACCGTTGGCTTGAGTTCACGAAGCGCCTTCTGCATCGGTTCCGATTCGAACTGGAACACGGCTAGTGTCTGACCTCGTGAGAAGAGCTCGTAGGTAGCAGTGTCGTTGAAATCAACAGCATCGATATCGATATCGACGCCATGATTACGCTTGATCTGGAGCAAGGTCTCGTCAATGATGCTCAACGTCCGCAAACCAAGGAAGTCCATCTTGAGAAGACCTGCTTCTTCAAGATCCTTCATGTTGTACTGCGTCGCGGGCTCGGTGTTCGGTGTCTTATACACCGGCACATAGTCACTGATCGGACCAGGTGCAATCACAACCCCAGCGGCGTGGAGCGATGAGTTACGCGCGAATCCCTCAAGGGTCATCGCGTACTCGAGCATATCCTTGATACGCTGATCGTCAGAAGTCTTGAGCCACTTGAGATCAGGGAGTTCAACCGCATCTTTCAACGAGTGAACCTTCCCAAGAACTACGGGAATCTTATCGGTGATGCTGTTGATCGTAGCAAGATCAATCCCCATGACCCGCCCAACATCCTTGAGGACAGCTCGAGACGAAAGCGTACCAAACGTGATGATCTGTGCAACGGAGTCAGCGCCGTACTTCTCCTTTACGTACTCGATGACTCGCTCGCGCTTATCGTCAGAGAAGTCAACGTCGATATCCGGCATCGACACACGGTCGGGATTGAGGAATCGCTCGAACAGCAGATCGTACTTCAGCGGGTCGATGTTCGTGATGCCAAGGGCGTACGCTACGAGTGAGCCCGCAGCAGAGCCACGGCCAGGTCCGACGCGAACGCTCATCTCGCGAGCAGCGCGGATAAAGTCCCATACGATGAGGAAGTAGCCAGCGTAACCCATTCGACGGATAACAGCCAGCTCAAAGCTCACACGATCAAGAATTGTACTCGTAAGCTGAGGGAATCGCTCTTCAAGCCCCTTCATCGTGATCTCTTCGAGGTAGTCCTCGAGTGTGGTCGCATCACTATCGGCAGGGATAGGGAATTGCGGCAGTTGCAGATCTGTCGGAATCTTCAGATCTACCTTGTCGGCGATTTCTTCCGTCGACTCAATCCCTTGCGCAAAATCCTTGAAGAGCTTCTTCATCTCCGACTGCGTCTTGAGGTACATCTCAGGCACCTTGTACCGCAGGTCGGTCTTCACATTGAACTGTCCGTCACGCGCGAATGATGCATCCTTGTTGATGTGCAGGAGCACGTTGTGGGCGACGGCATCTTCTTTCTTGACGTAGTGCGCATCATTGGTGACAACCAGCTTGATGCCGAGCTCTTTCGCAAGTTTCGGAGCGAACTCGAGGACGTGTTTATCTTCAGGTAGACCGTGATCCTGGAGCTCGATGTAGAAGTCATCACCAAAGATCTCTTTCAGGGTGATCGCGTTGGCACGTGCTGTATCGACGTCACCTGCGAGCATCGGAGCGTTGATGGGTCCGGCCAGACATGCCGATGTTGCAATCAGACCCTCATGATACTGTCGAAGCAGGTCCATGTCGATCCGCGGCTTGTAGTAGTAGCCATGCGTGTGACCGATGGATGTAAGCTTGATGAGGTTCTTGTATCCTTGCTCGTTCTTCGCAAGCAAGACAAGATGGTAGTAGTTGCGCTTTTTCGCAGCGTCTTGGATTTTTTCCCGGTCGGTGTGCTTTCGCACAGCGATGTAGACCTCGCAGCCGATGATCGGCTTGATGCCGGATTTCTTCGCCTTCTTGTAAAACTCAAAGCAACCAAACATCACACCGTGGTCGGTGATGGCAAGTGCCTTCTGACCATCCTTGATGGCTGCATCGATCAGCGTTTGTGGGCTGGCCGCGGCATCGAGGAGCGAGAAATGTGTGTGGTTGTGGAGGTGGACAAAACTCATGCTGCAATCTACTTACCGAGACGCTTTACCTGCTCCGTCAGCATCGACTCAAGTTGTCCACGTGCGGCAGCACCAAAGAGGGAAAGCTCAATGTGGATATGTACGCGATGGTGTTCCACCGTGACAGTGCCGTGGCCAAGTTTTCCACGTGCATGCAGGACGTTGCCTTCCCAACGTGTTTCGTCCAGCATAAGGCGAACTTCTGGACGGGCGAGAATCTTGGTGTCGATGATCTCACGCATTTCGACGACGCTTTTGGACGTCTCGATTGTTTGGTCAATTGCTGCCATAGGTGATACTGTATCGAGTACGTTACAGGTGAATCTGAGGGTTGTGCTGCAAGAGCAGAACACGAAGATATTACCATGGTTGTAAGTTTGGACATGGCAAAAGCAACACTGAAAACGACAGCAACGCAGGTGACGCTCCAAACCGTGCTTGAAACGGTTGCTGATCCACAACGCAGAGCAGACACAGAGCGCGTATGTGCGCTCATGGGACGAATAACAGGTGCTGACCCGGTCGTGTGGGGTCCAAGCATGATCGGCTTTGGTTCGCTAACGCTCCGCTACGATAGCGGACGCGAGCTCGACTGGTTTGTCATTGGCTGCTCTCCTCGGAAAGCAGCATTATCGGTATACATCCTTGAAGACGTAGCTGGACTCAGTGACATGCTGTCGCGACTCGGACCGCATACGACGGGGAAGTCGTGCATCTACATCAAGAAGCTCGACGCAGTGAACATCGCAGTCCTTGAGGAGATCCTGGTTGCAACTGTGAAGTCCGCTGCTCGAAATCAGCGTTAGGATTCCGT
>JAURNF010000054.1 GCA_030830285.1 Candidatus Kapaibacterium sp. | reverse complement strand
CCTAACGCGTCGCTCATGGCTACTGTGATTCAAGAGCGGCACCTTACAACTGACAGCGTACTTTTCGAGTGGAATGAGTTTGGTCGTATTCCAGTTACTGATGTCACACGCGATATCGAGTTGCGTCAACGGACAATCGATTATATACACGCTAACTCGATAGCACGCGACTACGATGGCAATCTCATCGTGTCGTGTCGACATCTCGACGAGGTGATCAAGATTCGTCGGTTAGATGGATCAATTGCTTGGAGGCTTGGAGGTCTTGGTTCACAGAACAAGCAATTCACCATTCTGAATGATAACCATGACAGTACAGAAGGATTTTCGCACCAGCACTCGGTGTATTTATCGTCACGAGGCACGTTGGTATTGTTTGATAATGGGAACCTGAAGCCCATTCAGAGATCGCGCGTCGTTGAGTATGCGCTCGACACGATCGCAATGACTGCTACGCGTGTTTGGTCCTACGTTCCAGAACCCCCAATTTATTGTCCTTCTCAAGGTAGTGTACAAGAACTGCCAAACGGCAATTACCTGATCGGATACAGTTCGACTGACGATACGCGCATCGCAGAAGAGGTAGATCGTAATGGCACGATTGTCATGCAGATGCGACGTAGCCCGCAAGCACCTCTACAGGTATATCGCGTATCGATGACGACGATGGGATGCACGAGTGTCGAGAAGAAGATCAATTCGCCTGGACGCATCGAGTATTCGAGTGCAGACAGTACAACAGCGTTGTCTGTCGATGTAGCGGAACTAGAAGCGCCGGTAACGTTGCAGATTGAATGGCACCATTATCGACCGCACGAGTGGTTAACATCTGACACAGGACTGTGCGGGCCACTTTCAATGAGGTGGTCTCTCCGATGCGATAAGCCGAGCAGCATACGTGGTGGTTTGCGTTTCGACACTCGAGAGTTGGCATCGCCTACAACCGCCGTTGTCTACTTCAGATCTACTGAGGGCTCTGGATCGTTTCAAGCACGTACTGCTCGAGTTGACGCGCAAACAAACGAGCTCGTAGTTGATTCAATCGCTGTTGGTGAGTACGCAGTTGCCTATCCGTCGTGTGTAGAATCAATTCCAGTATCACCACGACGTGGTGCAGTGAATGTTATGCGGACTCCTATGCTGCGCTGGAGTGAAGCACCTGATGCAACCGGGTATGACGTGCAGGCATCACTTCAGTCGGATATGTCAGTACCATTTCTTGACGCAACCACTGCGCGTCGCGACACAACACTTGGAGTATTGCCAGTTGCTACCGATGTGTATTGGCGTGTTCGCAAACGAAACAACAGTGCTGTTGGACCCTGGTCTGAGCAGTGGACGTTTCGAACAGTCGGGGTAGTAAATGTAGCGAGCGATGGACGCAACACAGGCAGCAACATCGATATTCAATGTGTCGACGGTCAGATACAGGTGCGGTCACCACAAGCACAGTTGAACATGATTAAGGTCTATGACTTGCTTGGAAGATGCATACTGTCATCAGTATTCGAGCCATCACAGGACACCCACCGCGTCGCTGGTGGATTGTTACCACGCGTTGTCATAGTACGCGTTCAGACCGTTAGTGGCTCAACACACCAACACATCATCGCGACACAATAGTTAGTTGATTTTGCCGAGCCGCAACCATTGCGGTATTGTGCTCACGTAGATGTCGCCATCGTCGCCCACCACATAGACTGATTGCGTGTCGCAGTATACCGTGCGCAGCACCATCGCCTTTGGTATGGTCGTAAGCGACCATGATATGCCGGCATCGCTGGATACGAATAGTCCTGGATAGCCAACAGCGAGCACATATCCATTGTGCACGATAGCATCATTGAGACGAATTTGATAGTCTGCTTGCACACCGGGCGAGAACAGACCAATCGTACCACGACCATCAAGTGTGTACGTACCAGAAGACGCGAAGATGATCAGCATTGAATCTGTTTGCGTTACCGACTGCACGTTTTCACCCTTGAGCATCTCTGTTACCAGAGTGAAGGTAGCTGCGGTGTCGGTGCTCGCATACAGACCAGACACCGTACAGGCGTACAGCGTATTGCCTACCGCCCGCAAACTTGTGAGCTCCGACTGCTCAAATGTTTTCGAGCGGAATTGCCATGTGATGCCTTGATCCGTTGACGCATACATGTTTCCGTCTGCAAGCCCCATAACAATATTCGTATTCATTGTCGTGGCAACATACTCTGGGCTCGAGGGGGCCGATGTTGAGAGGACGCGCAGATTGCTTCCGTTATTGTCAAACGCTAGCACACCTTTCATACGCGAACTGACCACGTATGTCGAATCCATCTGCGAAACCCCTTGATGTAGTGCAAGGTGAATCCCGTCTGACAGTGATCGAAGAATGTTGCTACCTGGTGGTATCACGAGCACGCCGTGTTCGCGTGATGCGACGTAGACACCTCTGTTGTTCACAGTCAGCGTGTTGACATCTAGTGCTCCCTCGATGCGGTCGATAAGCATCTGTTCCCACGACGTCGTGCCCAGCTTGAGGCGAAACACTCCTCCAAGCGCCAACTTTGTCCCAACAAACAACATGTCGTTGTTGAGAGCGAGCGCCGATACGGTCTGTCCCTGTAACAACTCAAGTGTGTAGTGATCGACAGTAGCACTTGCGATGTTGTAGACTGTTATGTCATTCTCTCCTGTAGCGGCAACGATGCACGTGTCCGACGCAATGCATGCTCGAGCTCCTTGGAGTAACCCCCATGAAATGCTTCGCGATACACCAAACGGCGTGGTGTGCGTGATTATTGAGTCAGAGCGGACGATATCGTTCGCTGGTCGAGGCCAACAGTGACTTGCGAGGTTGTCTGATGTAATCGGTTCAGCAGAATTACTGAATCCTTTGATGGGGTTCGAGCCGATCCGACGATGAACCCTCCACTGTAACCCGTGATCCGTGCTTCGATACACCGTCCCGTGCCCAGATCCTGCATAAATTGTATCGGCAAAGGCCGTAACCGCAGTGATGTTTTTGTGAGGGAGTGGTTCTGCCAGACTTTCCCACGATGCACCACTGTTGGTGGTCTTAAAGATGTCTTGGTTTGTCACAAGAATCATCGACGTGTCGGATCGAAGTATGGCGTTGACACCGAAGAAGACACCCTTACCATACTTCGTAAATGCAAACGTGTCGTTTGAGTCTCTCAGAGGTTGTCGCGCAGTTGGACGTGAGCTTGCGCAACCAGTGAGCATTCCCACAACAGTAACAGCTATGATGATGAAGCGACCCATGAAGCAAATATCGACAACTCTTGGATGGCCCTTCTATGTGATGTTTGTGCTGCTATGTGTAGCGACCAGTCATCTGGCCTCTGCACAGACGTCGTTTCGCGATCTCGATGTCTCGACACTGAAGAATCCTGGCCCAGGATATTACTTCATTGCACCAAATGCGATGGACTCGATATCAATGCTTGATCAGTCGGGTAAGAACATCTTCAAGCGACGTGTTGGACCGCACGCAAACGTTCTTCCCTACAAGGGAAAGTGGGTTACCCATTTTGCTACAGTGGGCAACACTCCAGTGTTCATTCGTCGCGATGTCAACCTCAATCCAATCGATACACTCACAACAGTCAATGGTGTTAAGGTAGACTTTCATGAATGTCGCATCCTGTCCGATACCAGCTACGTCATTCTTGGAATTCGTGAGGACACTATAGATCTCAGCGCATTGCCTGGTGGCAATCCTCGGGCAATTGTCTGGAATAATGTCATTCAGGAGCGTACGTTTTCTGGTCGCACACTGTTTGAATGGCGCTCACTCGATCACATCCCAGTATCTGATGCGATTAATGACGTCGATGTCAACACGCCAGTTGTTGATTATATCCATATCAACTCTATCGTTCTCGACACCGATGGCAATTTCCTTGTGTCGTGTCGCCATACAGACGAGGTCATCAAGATCAATCGTACCTCCGGTGCCGTCATGTGGCGTCTTGGTGGTTCTCTCTCGAAGGGCAATCAGTTTCAGTGGCTCAACGATACAGTAGGGGGCTTCCGCGGTTTCAGTCATCAACACTCCGCGATACGCACACAACGCGGTACAATTCTGTTGTTCGACAATGGAAACTTTAAGCCCGGAGACAAGAGCTCACGTGTGGTTGAGTATGATGTGGATGAGCAAGCAAAGACCGTGCGTAAAGTATTCGAGTTTGTTCCATCCCCTACCATCTATGCGGCAACGATGGGCAGTGTACAAGAGTTGCCTAACGAGAACATCGTCATTGGTTGGGGATCTGGATCGAATCGGACTGTTGCACACGAGATCGATCGAAGCGGAACGATTCACGTAAAGATTGATAATCCAACGCAGAATGGGTTTGTTGCGTACCGCGTTGTGAAGTCGGTGTTTGCGATGACTGGAATCGAGCGCGTGATTCGGAACGTTGGCAGTACAAGCTTTTCTGATGCTGACAGCACGACGCATGTAACAATTGCGACCACACGTGTTACGGACAGCACGCGGGTGGTTGTTGAGCGCCACAATTACGCTCCGCATGCTGTATCGTTTGTTGATACAACGTACTGTTCTATCGTGCCAATGCGGTGGACTGTCAGAGCAGTTGACACCACATTGATTGCGGGTACTGTACGATTTGCTGTGCGCAACATCCCAGGTGTATTGATTCCATCAAAAGCGCTACTATTTGCACGTCCTCGCGAGGGACGCGGTGCGTTTACGCGAGTAGCGGCGACCTATGATTCGGTGTCTGGAACAATTACTACCGCTTCGATGCGCTACGGGGAGTTCTTACTTGCGTTCACGAGTTGTTCAACACCTGAGCCTATTCAGCCAGCGAATGCTTCTAACGAAGTACCTGTAGTAGCGCAATTGCGTTGGTCTCCGGCATTGCAAACCAATGGGTATCAACTCGAGATCGCTCGTTCATCTACATTCACGGAATCGCAGCGATACAGTGTGTCGAATGAAGACACCACGCTATCATTGGAGAGCTTCTCACGCTATTTCTGGCGTGTACGTGCCGCTCTTCCAAACAACACGTTTGGCGCTTGGTCAGCTGCGTGGAGTTTTCAGACGCAGCTCAACGTTCCAACTCTTGTTGCCCCTGTCCTGCGATCTGACACTGTTGCCGTTCAGTATCCTGTGCAACTATTGTGGCGACGCTCGGCGTTTGCTGCCAAGTATCGCTATCGTATCGTTCCTGTCGATCGTGCCAGCGACAGTGTGAGTTCTGTGACAAGCGATACTGTTGTCCGCGGCATCACATCCTTGTTGCCCAACACGTGGTACGAGTGGTCTGTGCGTCCGATATCGGATTCAGGTATTGTCGGTCGATGGTCACAGCCGGCTCGCTTCGTTACGTCACCCCGTGCGCCCACTCTTCGAACGCCACAACAAGACGCTGCTGATGTTGTAACTGATCGTCCACGCTTTGAGTGGTTCGCGGTAGATGGAGCCGTACGATACATTTTTGCCATTCGCTACGCGTCAGATGAACGCGTTGTCTTGATTGACTCGACAACGGCGACAGCATTCGTTCCAGACACCTTGCCGATGGCAGCGCGATGCGTATGGTCTGTACGGGCTATCGGTAGGTACGGGCCTGGTCCTTCATCAAGTGCGTGGGGTTTCACAACGAGCTCGTCGTTTGTGTTAGATCCGCCGTCAACGATCGCACCTAATGGTGTTGATCAAGTCGATACGTCAATGATATCAATGTTATGGTCGCGTGTCGAAGGTGCAACGTCGTACGATATCCAAGTAACCTCGAAGTCGACATTTGCAGATCCAGACGTTGAATTGTTCGGCTTGGCGAATCCATTTTGTGATGTTTCATCACTTCGCCCTGGAACAACATACCGTTGGCGGGTTATCGGCTATTCAGATACAGCTGTTGGACGCTGGTCGGATACAGCAACGTTTACCACACGAGCACGATTTGATCAGAGTCTCGTTCCATTAAGCCCTGAGCATGAAGCCGTGGATGTGCCGTTGCGTGGCGTGTTCCGTTTCACAACATCGCCTGTGTATGTCGAATATGAAGCACAAGTCTCGTTGGATCCTTTCTTTACCACGATCCAGCATTCATTCCGATCTCTAGCAGACACTGTAGAGTACTATGGCTTGACTCCAGGCACACAGTATTACTGGCGTGTAGTTGGATTTATGTCAGGGCAGGAATCAGAATCTGGCTTGATTTCGTCCTTCACAACCACAACGTCGACTGGAATTGATGATGGTAGCGACGACGATGTTCGTGTTATCAAAACACCTGATGGAATGCTCGTGCAGTTGGCGAATTGTGATGCTGACAAGGTAGTTGTGTTTGATATCCTCGGCAGAGAGGTGTTCCAACAGCGTAGTGGTGGAGGAACCCGTACTATTTATATCCCACTTGTCTCACTGCCAAAGGGGTGTTATCACGTTGAAATACAAGGGGATAGCAAAAAAATTGGTCGCACTCACACGTTTTGTCAGTAGTTTCTAGCGTAACCTTAGGGTTGATTCGGAGTTTGATGTTTGGCGGACGTGTGTGTAGAGGGGTACGCATGCGTCGCGGAGACGTGCGCTTGGTCTATCTAGGCGTGCAATGATTGACGAAACTTTCTGTTCGTTTTACATCATTTTATCTGAGGGGATGGTCTATGAAGTCCGTTCTTCAACGACTTTCACGAATCGGAATTGGGGTAGCAGCATTTGTTGTGATGCTCGCACTCATTCCAGCTCTTGCACCAACTGAGGCACAAGCACAGTGCACGTATGGTTGGGGCAATGTCTATGTAACTGCACCGGCCACAGGTGCAACGTTCACTACTGGTACGAATGCCACGATTTCGTTCTACGGCGATCGTTACACCATCGGTAACTACGGTGGAAAGTACGGTGTAGAGTATTCAAGCAATGGTGGAGCGAACTGGACAAATATCACCAGCACGGTAGATGGATATGCGCGCTCTTACACATGGGCTATTCCTGCCGGCCTTACGCCTGGAACAAACTATCGCATTCGCGTTCGCGAAGTTCCAGGACCAAGTTGGGGTTGTGCGTTCTCGAATCCTGGAACTAGTGGTCAATTCACAATTGTGAAGGGTTGCTTCGCTCCAACGATTTCAAGTCAACCAACGAGCCGCACGGTTTGTGTTAACACAAGCACAACATTCACCGTTGCCTCTACTCTTATTGCCGGCGAAGGCACATGGGAGTGGCGGAAGAACGGTACTCCGATTCCTGGAGCTAATGCAGCATCGTACACTATTGCCTCTGTCCAAACAAGTGACGCTGGCGTATATGACTGTGTGCTCAAGGATATCTGTGATCCTGTCAAGACACTCACAACAAGCTCATCTGCACAGCTGACGGTTATTCTTCCGCCAGCAATCACGAGTGCTCCTGCAGGCCGCACGATCTGTGAGAATGCAAACGACACACTCCGTGTTCGTTCAACTGGCGCTGCTCGCACCTTCCAGTGGTTCAAGGATGGCGTTGCAATCTCGGGTGCTATTGACTCGAACTATATCATCAACAATGCTGGTACGTCAGCGATTGGTGTGTATACATGTACAGTGTCTGGCACATGTGCACCATCAGCAACAACGCCTGTATGCTCAGTGTTGGTCGCTCTTCGCCCGCGCGTTACACAAGAACCAACGAATCTTGATATCTGCCCTGGCACAACAGGATCTCTCACTGTTGCAGCATCTGGTTTGAACCTTGTGTATCAGTGGTACCGTAATGGTGTTGCTGTATCGAACGCATTCAGCTCGACACTCACATTCTCGAATTACTCGTATGATGCAGATGGACAGTACTACTGCCTGATCACATCAAACATTCCAAACCCGAACAACTGTGTTGTCACAGCGCAATCTCGCACGGTGCGAGTCTCTGGTTTCCGTCCACCAAAGGTGAAGGAAAGCCCACGTAGCCTTGATGCTTGCGTTGGCACAAACGTGACGCTTGTTTCTGACTTCTCAGGTACAGGTCTTCAATATCAGTGGTTCCGCAACGGCGTGGCAATTCCTGGCGCTTCATCGAACTCGCTCACACTCACAAATGTGACAGCTGCGAATTCAGGCAAGTACGTTTCTGTGGCAACAGGTACATGTGACCTCACAGCTAAGTCTGACACAGCTACAATCACTGTGATCGCAAAGCCAAAACTCACAACACAGCCAACAAACCAAAACCTTGAAGTTGGTCAGCGTCTTGAGCTTTCTGTTGCTGGTTCGGACGCACGCACAATCCAGTGGACGAAGAATGATCAACCTATCACTGGCGCAACTGCGAATACATTCGTAATCGCAAGCGTTACAAAGGGTGATGCTGGTCTCTACAATGCACGTATCACAAACGCTTGTGGTGGTGTATCATCGGCATATGCAAATGTGACGGTGAAGGATCCAACAGTTCCAGAACCAGTACTTGAGCTTTCACAGACAGGCATCGAGTTTG
>JAURNF010000053.1 GCA_030830285.1 Candidatus Kapaibacterium sp. | reverse complement strand
GAAGTGTCGTTTGCTTGCCAGCGTCGTCGAGGTAGCCAACGATTGTGAATGCTGTAGGATCATTGCCGCCTGGTGTCAGGGCCTTCACTTCGAGTGGCTTGAATCCACCGCCAGTGTTCGTTACCGTAAACGAAAGTGTTGGGGAGTCGCAATTCGCGCGCTGACGGCCAAAGTCACGATCTGATGTTTCGATATCTGGACCTGAGCAACCACCAACGCTGAAAGTTTCCTTATGTGCTCCAACTGGAACCAGTGTTGACGAGTCAGCACCTGTACCTGGAGTTGCATCATGTACGAGTTCGAGCGTTGTGCTTGCAGCAAGGAGCTGTCCGTTTGGACGTGTGTACGAAACACGAACTGTTGCCTTGCCGCCATTACGTGCCACAACCATTGGAATCGCAGGTGTTGTTGAGACAATCGTGAACCCTGGCGGTACTGGCGCAGAGAGGGTAGCACCAGTGATTGTGAGTTCCATTGTACCAGCATTGGTGATTGTGAAATCACGTTCCGCCACTACACCTTCCTGTGTTTCAGCACATGTCAGGTCGATCGGATCGGTGTCGATCTTCGGAATGATACCGACACCTTGGAGCTTAGCTGTACGCTCTTCGATCGTGCCTTCCCAAACTGGCTTGATGTCGGCTGAGTATGTCGCTTCACCCGCTGGGCGGAACAACACGAGGACATCGACAGACTTACCGTTGCTGAGGTCAACTGCTGTAACAGGGTTGCCACCGTCAATCAGACCAACGATCTTGAACACGTAGTTCGCATCGTTCGAACCAGCAGGGAAGAACTTCGATCCGTCCATGAAGGTCACGTCGCGAAGCTTGAGCACCTGATTGCCAGTGTTCGAAACGCTTCCAAAGCCCTGGTGAAGTGTGCCAACACGGCGCTCACGCCAGTCCTTGCCGATGATGATCGGACCCGGGGATTGCGTGCTACCCTTCCAGTTTGAGACTGAATCACCGCAGCCTGCGTTGCTTGCAAACGTTACGTTGATGTCATCAACCTTGATCGTAGCGCTCTTGTAGCAGAGTTCCTTGAGTTCGAGGAAGCCCTTTGGAAGGACACGGATAGGAAGCGCTGGAGGCGGCGTAAGTGTGAAATCTGTACCGAGGAATCCAGTGATCGATGTGATCTCAAGAGTGTCGGAACCATTGTTCGCAATGCGAAGACCGCCGGCCTTACAGAACTGCTGATTCAGGCTAAGTGTGCCGGCATCGAAATCTTCGACAGTAATACATGGAAGAGCCGCAACACCTTGAATAGGGTGCTTGAACTCACCACACGTTGTGTTAACGACCAACGAGTCCTTATCGAAGTCCGTGCGGACGTCCTGAGTTTCACGCGTGCCGTTGTACTTGATTGTGAGAACGTGCTTGCCCTTAGCAGGGATCTTCACAACTGGCGGGATAGCGCCCGCTGCAATTGAGAAGTACGTGCCAAGCTGCATCTTGGCATTTGTCAACGTCACTTCAGCGTCGGAGTTGTTCGTGATTGTCACGTCAGCTGTCGCCGACGTGTTGAGACGAATCTGACCGAAGTTGAGAGGTGTTGGGTTGAATGCAATCTTGTCAGCGAAGTATTCGCATGTATCGATTGTGACATTGCCCCAGAAGTCTTGGACGAAGTAAATACAGCGTGCATCCTTCGCCTTATCAATGACCTTCCATTCGTACTTGAACTTCTTGTACGCAGGTTCGCGCGGGAAGATCTGGTCGGTTACCAGCTCAAGACGGTAGTTGAAGCTATTCGCGCCTTCGACTGTATCGATGATGGCGATGCCAGACTCAACCTGATCTGTGTCAATAGGAACAGGCTTCGGTGGATCTGGGATATTGCGGAGTTCCGTTGCCTCAAAGGCATAGTCACCGCAGACATCTTTACCGATGATCAGTGGTGCCATAGTATCAACAGACGTTGTTGGCTTGAAGCCGGCAGCAGCAGGCCAGCCATAGGCATCAACAGCACCGTAACCGTAGATGTATCCACCAAAGCTGACAGTACCGTTGCTTGTAATGCGGTGCGCGCGGCTTTCGATACCGAAGTCGAGCGTTGTCCAATAGAGTCCGTTCGACATCTTGTTAAACTTCAACGTCGGGCTCTGTGCCGAAGGGTGGCGCCAAACTGGGATGCCATCAATCTCGAGCGATTCGAGGTTCTTGATGAGATCTGGTGACGACGTGTCAGTCTTAACGATCAGATTTAGGCGGTGCTTCGAGAACTTTGGTGATGTTGGGAACTGGAAGATTGTGCTGGTGATGAACTGCTCTTCCGGCGTAACGTTGATCATGAACGGATCGAGGATCGGGTCGCCGTCCCACGATGATGAGCAGGAGTATTGCATCACGAAGATTGGCTTGTCGGCCTCCCACACTGAATATCCGTGTGTGATTGTTGTTGGGGCGCCTGCCTGTGTGATGTCAGCGAACTCACCAGCCTTGTTCAGAACTCCACCACCTTGGCCAATCAGCTTCTTGCTTTGCTTGTCGTAGTACTTGAGGTTCCACTTTGTGTTAGGCTCACGAGCCACGACGCGGAACACGTCACCCTTACCCTGACCGTTCCGATTTTCACGCTGGAGCTCGACAGATACATACCGCTTGCCCCATGTGGTTGACGGAGGCGTCATTTCGGCCAAGTGATTACGACCGTTGCCATTGATCAACAAATTAGGCATCGTCGTGCGCTCGTGGAAGGAGATCATACCGACCGGCTTTGACGCCTTGATCTTCGAGCCAGTAAGGTCGAATGTGCCACGTGTCTCGCCGTCGCCCTTCACCATGTACACATCGCCCTCGTCGAGGAGGATCGTGAACGGTGCCGAATTCAAGCGGCGACCACCTTCGGTCTTGCCGTCGAGCTCGCCCGTGCCACGGAGTTGAATTGTTACTTCGGTGCCGTTCTCGCGCCCGATAACCAGGAAACCGCAAGCCCATGGCTTGTATTCGCGGAAGTCGAAGTAGGTTGTGGCTAGATACTCAGTGCCCCAGCCGTTGACCGGGATGGCCATATAACCGTCGGAGGTCGTGACTTTTGAATTGAGCACGTAGACTGAGATAGGCTTCTTCGAGGTGATGCGCACTGCTTTCTTGACAACCTGCTCAGGTTCTCGTACTTCCCATGTCCAGTTCGTCTCGCCACGCTT
>JAURNF010000052.1 GCA_030830285.1 Candidatus Kapaibacterium sp. | reverse complement strand
TGTTCCGTGTTGCTGAAGCCAAGCATTCTCTCGGTCAACACGGACAGATGTAGTATAGGGTGTTGTGAATGACCATGGAAGAGTCCAGGGACCAACTTCGGGTTGACGGATAACACGTACGCGCCAGAAGTATGTGGTTCCTGGTGAGAACCCCGATAGCGTTGTATCGTTGTGTTGTGTTCGGTACAGCCAAGTATCGTTCGCGAACGCCGGATCATCAGATACCTCTATCTCATACCCATCTGCACCAACCGCTTCTGTCCACTCCATCGTAACAGATGTTCCAACAACACTGTTGTTGTTTGGAACGCGGAGTGTTGGCTGAGAACAATGCCGAGACGCAACAAGAAACTCGCCCGACAAAATGGCGGGGAGTGTTAGGGTTTGCGATCCTTCGATAGAATAGGTAGAGAGGGTATCAAACTGTCCTTCGTTCTCAACAGGACGATGATAAAGTTGAACATCGTTGATGCTTACATCCCTGAGTTGTCGAGAGAGATCGAAGGAGAGTGAACCCCGAACGTCTCCAGAGTCTGGTCGCCGCACAATCCATCGTAATGGTATCAGGTTACACGGCTCATCGGTCTGGAACAACATGTTGTTAGGAACATAGTTGTGTTTTTCGACTGTGATGTTGAGAGGAGAGGAGGTTGCTATCACACTTGCTGTTACGCGTGTTGTGCTATCGAAATTCGAAAACGCAAAACGTCCAAGAGTATCAATAACCCGAGTAGACGCTGTCATTGCGATTACGGCTTTGCGAATGCGGTATGGCACAGGTAATGGGGAGAGAGATGTGATCTCTGCGTGTAGTGTTCCATCGCGGTCTACTTCAGATGCAATGAGTCCGGTCGGTGTGCTGCCCCAACCTATCAGGATGTTGCCGTTAGGAAGTTCTTGTATACTACCCATGGTGCTTGAGATCTGCATCTCTCGAGATATGTATTCCCATGTTTTCGTCGCTGTTTTCTGATCTTCATCAACCTTGTATGCTACAGCACGAGAAAACGGTATCGGACGCAGATTGCCGTTATCAAACATGATAAGATCACCATTTCGAGCGCGGAGTACTGTGTGTTGATGGGAGAATCCATGGAAGCCGCTGTTCTCATCATTGAGAATTGCAAAGTCCGACGATTGTGCTGCCGAGCCGCCGAATCGCCACATTATGTCTCCTGTTGATTTGTTGATCTTGATCACTTGATCAAGGTTGCGACAGGAAACAAGAAGGTTGCGATCTGTGTCTTCAGTAATGGAGTTGACGTGGATGTAGTCGATGCGTTTGTTTGTCAGATCCACATCTGCGGTAGCTTCAAGAGGTGAGATGTGGTCGAGAGACTTCCACTCAAATGTTTTACGACCGTATCGATCAAACTCTTGGATGACAGCGCCAATCACCTTCGCTTCATAATACCCGTTTGCGACGCGGGTTGACATATCGATTGTGCGTTCTTCCGTTCCAAGCACAAGGTATCTGCGACCACGAACCTGATACCCCTCATGAAAATCTGTGGTGTATGGTTCAGCAACACCAAACGTATCTATAGCACGAAGTTTATCGTCGAGTACGACGTAGCGACCAAGGTTACCATGATAGTAGGTGAGTCCACCATATGGGGTTGGGGTGATGTTTACATTCGGGCCGGTGTGTTGCGTATATCGAAGTACACCAGCGTTGTCTATTAATCCCACAGAGTCATCGTCGAGAGAACCTATGAGGAAGTAGCCTGGTGCGGGGGTACCGGTGATGGCTACCGCTACACGGGAATTTGGGAGGGTAATAGGGCGGGGCTCAGCATCAAACGCCGATGCAAAGGTCGATAAGGTGAAGATGAGCAAGAGGATGCTGCGCATACCTCGATAACAACCTAGGAAACCAGGAAAGGGTTACGGGTTTACGGTTGCTTTTCCACATCGAATGGGGTTTGGTGGGTTGGTTAAGATCAGTAAGTGTATGAAAAATAGAGAGATAAGAAAGGTTTTTGTATATCGTGGTGGTATTGTGTGAATAGGTGGGTCGGTTGGGTGGGTTATCCCCGAAAACGTGGTTTTGGGTGGGTAAAGGTGGGGTGAAAATTCTCTCTCCGTCCACAGGGGTGTGGATCACCAGGAAAGGTTATCCCTAGTTATGGATGGATAAGGGTGGAGTATTGACGAACAATACACACTCGAAGGGTATGTGTATGAAGGTGGTAAGGTGTTGAATCAGAATGAGATGGTAGTGTTTAGGAAATGATATCCACGGTTTCCACAGGATATTATCATCATTACCAGAGCATTCTTCTCTTCTCAAAGACAAAAGAAAAGAGATAGAGGATATATGTGAAGTGGAAATCGAGTTGTTGAGAAACAACGATATTGCTCCGTACTTAAATCACATCGAATCCACAGTATGGTCGTAAGCACTCAGGTATGTCGATGTGTCCATCTTCTCGCTGATAGTGTTCGAGCAACGCAACAAGGATTCGAGACGTAGCTAATCCACTTCCATTCAACGTGTGTACGAACTCTGGCTTGCCGCTACCATCCTTAAACCGAATGCTTGCACGTCGAGCTTGAAACGCTTCAAAGTTTGTGCAAGAGCTCACCTCGAGCCAACGTTGTTCGGCAGGAGACCAGACTTCTAAGTCGTACGTTTTAGCACCACCAAACGACATATCACCTGTGCTGAGGAGAAGCACTCGATATGTGAGACCGAGCTTCTGGAGGATGTACTCCACATTACCAACAAGACTCTCAAGTTCATCGTAGGAATGTTCAGGTCGAACAAACTTCACGAGTTCGACTTTATTGAATTGATGAACGCGCAAGAATCCCCGTGTATCCTTCCCGTGGCTACCTGCTTCCCGGCGGAAGCACGCTGAATACCCGGCAAAACGAATAGGGAGATCGCTTCCTGAGAGGATCTCATCACGGTAGAAGTTTGTGAGTGGAACCTCTGCTGTAGGAATGAGATAGAGATCATCCCGTTCAGCATGGAACATATCTTCCTGTGATTTCGGGAGTTGGCCAGTTCCACGGCACGAATCCGCGTTCACAACGAATGGTGGCAACATTTCGGTGTATCCGTGAACATCAGTGTTTACATCAACAAAGAAGTTGATCAACGCTCGTTCTAAACGCGCACCTTTTCCAACATAGAAACCGAATCCTGCACCAGTGACCTTTGCCCCACGCTCGAAATCGAGAATTCCGAGTCGCTTAGAGATCTCGATGTGATCTACACGGTACTCTTTCTCTAAACACGTACCTACCCGACGAACCTCTACGTTCGCGCTTGCGTCCCGTCCAACAGGCACACTTTCGTGAGCGATGTTTGGAATGCGAAGCATCAACGACTCGATCTCTTCCTCTACACTTCGAAGTTCTTCATCGAGCCCCTTAATCTCCTCACCAACATCCCGCATCGCAATGATGAGGTCTGATGCATCGCCCCCACTCTTCTTCAGAACTGCAACCTCTTGCGAAACATTATTCCGCTTACTCTTAAGATCCTCAACACGTTGAATGATCTCTCGTCGGCGAACATCAAGGCTCACAACTCGGTCGATATCTGAACCATCGTTTTTCTTTGTGCAGTTTTGTTGAACAACATCAGGTTGTTCGCGGATCAGTTTGATATCGATCATTGCTCTGGATACACTGTTGTTAGGGGGCTTTCGTGTCACAAACTTACGGTTTGTACGTCATGGCACCTGTAACGAATCAATGGAAAAACACTCCTTTACCTACTACTCACTCCGAGAGAAACCCCACATAATGATCCTTCGCGTCGTTGTCTTGATGGTTTTGAGCGCACTTCCACTCTTCGCACAGACATTACCACCTGTGGTCGTGACGAAGAATACAGCTCCATCAACAGGTAAGATCCTAATTGCACCAAACTCTCGCGTATCAAACCCACCCTATTCTCCCGCACTCATTGAATTGTCGAATGAGGGTGTAATCACGAAGTCCCGATTCATTCCAGAGTATGCGTTCGACTTCCGTCCACTCCCTGACGGACGCTATGGATACTCGGTGTTTCAATCTGCTGGTACAGGTCCACGAGCCTCCTCAACCATCAACTTCGTTGATTCAACCCTCGCCACCACCGATTCAATTGCAATTGCACCAAATCGATACAACATCGCCATGCATTCGTTTATGGTGCTTCCCAATGGAAACACCATTCTTGTGTTGCAAGAGGATGTAACTGTCGATATGTCGAAGATCGTACCGGGTGGACATCCGGCAGCGACTGTGCAACAAATGTTGCTCCAGGAGATCGATGCTGCCGGCAACCTCATCTTTCAATGGCGTGCGTTAGACCACTTCCCTGTGACCGTCTCCTATGAGAATCTCACAGCCCCCTCCATCCGCTATTTTCACTTGAATGCTGTGGATGTTGATACTGACGGTCATTTCTTGATTAGCGCTCGACATTCATCACTTGTCGCGAAGATTCATCGGACGACAGGCGAAGTATTGTGGATCCTCGGAGGAAAGCTGAACCAATTCACATTCACCTCAGATCCATCTATCACCGATCCCCCTGAGTTTTCGTATCAGCATGATATCCGCCGTCTGCCAAACGGCAACATCTCGCTCTTTGATAACGGAACACAACGAACACCTCAGTGGTCACGTGGTGTAGAATATCGTCTGGACGAAGTGAACAAGACCTGCACATTGGTATGGCAGTATCGAAACGTTCCTGATATCTATGCCGGGGTTCAAGGATCAATGCAAACCCTCCCTAACGGCAACAGACTTCTTGCTTGGGGTTCTGCATTGCTATCGAATCGCTCGCTCATAAATGAAGTAACCCCCTCAGGAGAGCTGTTATTCCAGGCCGAACTTCCTTCAATGATGTATCCGTACAAGGCAGAGAAGATTGATGTTGACTACGGAAAGGACGCTGCTTCCGTATTAATCGACGAGATTCTGCCAACAAACACCTACGTCTATACACGTGGAACAGATACTGTTGGTTTGAAGATCACCTATCACACCCTAATCTCGTTCTTCTACAACACAACCACGGCAACACGCTTTAACACCTCACCTTCGAATCCTCGTTGGGGCGAAGTACGAAACGGTGCGCTGCGCACCACCGTTACCCCATCATACATCGCACCAACACGCCTCACAATCACACAAGAGGGGATGGTAGAGCACGGTGGTGAGTTCAGATTCCACGCACCAACATTTGGTCTTCAAAACCCTGCACCCCTCATCGTCTATCGACGTGACACGATAGGTAAAGGGGTGTTTGTTCCGATGCGAACACGTTTCAACTCTGTTACGCAAGAGTTGATTGTTGACACAGCACAAGTTGGAGAGTTCTGTTTTGGACTCCCTCGGCCGCAGACAATCGCACAACTTCAACGACCTCGTCAGATTACTCCGACGGGTGGAAAGCGACTTCTTGTTCAACAACCTGTTGTGCTTCAATCCTCTGGACAAGGCTACACTCAAGCCTATCAGTTGGAGGTGTTTCGACAGTCACCCTCTGGTCCAGTTCAACAGTATGCTATCACATCGTTGGTTGACAAGACCACAGTTCCATCCAACCCAATGCAATTGAATGAGCCGGGGATGTACACTTGGACCTCACGCGCTGTGTGGCTCGACTCGTTAACATCGGCTGAAACCAGCGTTGCGGTTCTTGACTCATTTCAGCTTACTGATGCATTTATCGATCTCACAAGTCCTTCATCAAAGGTCTCATGGATGCAGGATAGTGCCTATGCAATCACATGGGAGACAAACATCCCAGGTGCAGCTACAATTGAACTTGTCCGTAATGGTACACCTGTTCATGTGATTGCCGACAGTGTGCGCGCTGCATCAGGTGGCTTCCTCTGGAAGGTGCCTGTAGCCGTGCCAGAGGGAACAGACTACGATATCGTGATTCGCTCACGAGATGGTAATGAGTTTGTTGCATCTGATGTAACAACAGATCAACGAATCACAATCGTAAAACTCCCTGTTTCAGTCGAAGAGGAACGTCAGCAGATCGCGTGCGAAGTCATGCCAAATCCAGCCTCAACAACCCTCTTTATCAGCTCTGAGAAGGAATTGTCAGAAGTGCACATCTATGCCACTTCTGGTGAACTCGTACTTCGTGAGCGCGTAGTTGGTGTTGGTGCACGCCTTGACGTGCAACACATCCCCACAGGTGTGTACATGCTTCACGTAGTTACGACGAATGGTTCGGTTACACGACCAGTCATCATCAATCGCTAGCGCTTAGCGCAGATAGAGCGATAGAATAGAAACATCCGACGCTGAGACGCCCGGGATTCGTGAGGCTTGTCCAAGCGATCCTGGGCGTATTCGTTCAAGCTTCTCCCGACCTTCGGTAGAAAGACTCTTTATGCCGAGGTATGAAAAGCTTGGAGGAATCACCTGTTGTTCTTGTTCCGCAAATCGCTCGACATCTCGGTGAAGTTTCTCGATGTATCCTTCGTACTTAACCATTGTGTCCACCCGATGTGCTACATCCTGGTGCTCTTGATACACACTCTGTTCTACACCATCTAACATTGGCAAGAGTTGTTCAATACTCACTTTGGGACGCCGTAGAATGTTCATCGCAGACGTAGGCTCTGTGATAGGTGTTTCGCCTACCTCAACCAGCATCTTGTTGATCTCATTCACAGCAACTTTTGTTTTCTGTGTTGCTTGCACGAGTTCATTGGTTCGACGTTGAAGAATCTCATACCGTGAAACAACGTGGTCTGGTACGAGGCCTAGCTTGTTGCCCTGTGGTAACAGGCGATCGTACACTGTATCAATTCGCAGCAGTAGACGGTACTCTGCCAGGGATGTGAAGATCCTGTATGGTTCTTCGGTGTTCTTGTTGACGAGATCGTCAATCATCACACCGATGTAAGCTTCTGATCGCTGCAGTGTGAAGCTACCCTCGCCACGTACGTACAACGCAGCGTTGATGCCAGCGATCAACCCTTGTGATGCCGCCTCTTCATATCCCGACGTTCCATTCACTTGTCCTGCAAAGAAGAGACCGTCGAGTGCTTTGGATTGTAAGCCAAATGTTAGTTGATAGGGGAAGAAGAAGTCATACTCCACAGCATACCCATACCGAAGGATGGTTGCGTCTTCCAGACCTGGAATAGATCTCATCCCCACGTCTTGAATGTCTTTTGGGAGACTCGTCGAAAACCCGTTGACATACAGTGTGTTTGACGAAAGTCCCTCAGGCTCAAGCACGATTGTGTGAGAGTCTTTGTCGGCGAATCGATAGATCTTGTCTTCGATGGAAGGACAGTACCGAGGACCCGCCCCCGTGATCAGTCCTGTAAACATCGGAGAGCGTGAAAACCCCCCCTCTAGACTCTCGTGGGTCCTACTCGTTGTATGCGTAGCAAAACACGAAAGTTGATTACGTACAGAATGCGTATGTATGGAAAACGGGACAGGGTTTTCATCACCATTGTGAGGCTCAAATCGACGAACATCAATCGATTTCCGATCGATGCGCGGAGGTGTGCCTGTTTTTAACCGTCCCTTTTCAAGACCTAGAGAAGAAAGTAGGTCTGAGATCTTTTCTGCAGGGGGCTCACCCACACGACCACCCTTCGTGCAATCTGTGCCGGTCCACATCACCGCGTTCAGGAAGGTACCCGAACACAAGATCACCGCACGAGCGTTGATTTCCTCGTTAGACGCTGTCCGTACCCCAGACACCTTACCACCTGATACGAGGATCTCGACCACCGTTTCCGAGATAATCTCAAGGTTCGTAGTAGACAACAGCAAGTTCTGCGCTACAAGAGGGTAGAGGTCTTTGTCGTTCTGACTCCGGGGAGACCATACAGCAGGACCCTTGGATGTGTTGAGCATCTTGAATTGGATGCCACTAGCATCTGCAATCCGGCCCATAACACCACCCAACGCATCGATCTCCTTGGCTAGGTGCCCCTTAGCACTCCCACCTATAGATGGGTTGCACGAAAGACGCCCTATCGTGTTGGTGTCCATAGAGATGAGCCCGACACACTGACCCATCTTCGCAGCAGCGATCGATGCTTCGATGCCTGCGTGACCCCCTCCGATTACCAAAACGTCGTATTTGGCCTGCTTCATTGTTTCACGTGGAACATTTCAGAACACTCAAAACTCAAAACCACAAAACGTGTTTCACGTGGAACATCAAACAAGATGTTTCGACATCAGAAACTCATCAACATAGGAGGAACCAATCTTCATGGCGCCCACCTCTGTACCATACACCGTGAAACCCAAGCGCAGATACAACCCGTACGTGGCCGTGTTTTGGGTACTGACGGCCAACTGCACCTGCTCAACCCCCAAAACGTCTCTAGCGACGCCCAGGACAGACTTAACGAGTTCAGTTGCAAGACCTCTGCCACGAGCGTCTGTGCGCACATATAGACCCCAAATACGACCCTTGTGGCGCAACTTGGACGTCTCATTACCCGAGTATCCAATCATTGCCACAATACGCCCATTCTCATCCACAGTCCCTAACATGTACTGATAAGGGTAGTTCAGATAGCGCTCAAATCTTTGCTCTTTCGAGAGTATTGAGAGACCTTCAAACCAATCATAATCCGAACCGAACACTTCCGGAGCTTGGAGGAGAGCCTCGCGTTGAATGTCCAGAAAGGCAGGGAAGTCTTCGATCTCTAACGGTCTGATATCCATTGTGCTACTTTCCAATACAGAATCGCGAAAACACGGTGTCAAGTACGTCAGGATTCCATGATTCACCTGAGATATCACCAAGTAGGCGTATCGCCGACCGGATATCGACTGCCATCAGGTCTGAAGGCCGCCCAGACGACAGGCTATCAAGTGCTGAGCTCAATGATGATGAAACCTGCACAAGAAGAGTTGCCTGGCGTGCATTGACAAGCACATCTGTAGACTGACTAGTTTGCTGTTGAATGAGTGCCAAGAGGGCATTGCGAACAGGTATAAGACCATCACCAGAACGAGCGGAACACCCGAATTCGACGGCAGAGCGCGGTTGAATCCCCCCGCCCACCAGGTCTGCCTTGTTCTGGACAATCAACATCGTCAAGCCGGGGAAGTTTGACACCACGTCCTGCACCAAGCCGTCCGAATGGTCAATTCCCATTGACGCATCATTGACTACGAGAACTGCGTCGGATTGTTCGATCATCGAACGGGTGAGCGTAATACCTTGTAGTTCGATGGAATCGTCTGTAAGCCTGATGCCAGCCGTATCTGAGAGATGGACTGCATAACCGTCGACGTACACCGTTTCCTGGATGTAGTCTCGTGTAGTGCCCGCTACCTCGCTTACAATCGCTCTGGAGCGCTCTAGAAGTGCGTTAAAAAGCGAACTCTTACCAGCATTGGGATACCCAACAACAGCCACATGAAAGCCCGACCGGAGGATCTCGGCACTATGAATGGAAGTGGCCAGACTGTTGACTTCCTGAACTAAGTCGGATAAGAGAGTCGAGAGACGAGAACGGTCAACGAATTCGACATCTTCTTCGGAGAAGTCAAGTTCCAGCTCTATAAGTCCTATCACATCCAACAGTCGAGTTCGAAGCCCCTTAATCCTCTGAGTAAAGCCACCAGCGAGTTGTCGGGCTGCTGTTTGCGCTCCTACCGCAGATTGTGCATGAATGAGGTCTGCTACCGCCTCTGCTTGCGTGAGATCGAGCTTTTGGTTGATGAACGCACGTTGGGTGAACTCACCGGGGTTTGCCAAACGAGCACCAATCTTCAGCAACCCATTCATGATGAACTGGCTTGTGAACGGTCCTCCATGGCAACAAATCTCAACCACATCTTCGCCTGTGTATGAATGAGGTGCTCGAAACACCGATGCAGTTACAGAATCAATGCGTTCGGTGCCATCAATCCACCACCCATACCGAATTGTGTAGCCAGGGGTGTCGCCGAGCGTGTGTTGTCCGCGAAAGAAGGCATCACACACACTCACTGCCTTGGGTCCGCTCACACGTACTACCGCCAGCCCAGCAACACCATGTGGAGTAGCGAGCGCGCAGATTGTGTCCGTAGTAACAGTTGAGGCATCCATCAGCTGGCAATATTGCAATCGACGATGACGAGAAACGAGATTGTAAATCTTTTTACATTGATGCAGCCTTACCGCCTACACCTTCCTGTCGTCACGTCAACCAATGACTATGCCAAAGAGTTGTTGTTGCAGCACGATGTTGTTATGGTCTCAGCCGAGCATCAAACTGCTGGACGCGGTCGCAATGGAAGAGCGTGGTACGGAGAACAACATAAGAACATCTACTGTTCGTTTGGTCTTCGTCACAAAAACGCACCTACAATGGAAGATCTCCCATTGTTCATGGCCCGTGGTGCAATTGCAGTTCTCGACACACTTCGAGAGATCGCACCTAACTTGAACATACGACTCAAGTATCCAAACGATGTTCATGTGCGGGAACGTGAACAATGGTGCAAAGTTTCGGGTGTACTCGTAGAACATGAGTTTCTCGGGAGTACGTGTACAACAACGGTGATTGGAATCGGAATCAATGTAGAACAAACGGTGTTTCCAGATACTATCACTCAGCCATGCACGTCACTACGCCGTAGCGGATGCAATGCAGAAGTCGACAGCGTGCTCGAAGTACTTCAGCGTTGGCTGAGTTCGTCGCTAATGTTGCCTTCAAGAGAGCTATCTTTTCGTTGGTTTTCAGAGCTTCATGCCTCAACACCAACCTTTCGTATTGCTGAACATGATGGTTTGTGGCGGATGGTAAGTATGGAACACGACGGACGTCTACGAGTACAAGAAACAACAACACACATTGAGCGGATCATTAGTGATGGCGACACTTTACGATACGAAGATTGAGCTCAACGGAGTCGAATACGGCATTGCCGCGATCGACGTTGGAAACAGTCGCGTTAAGATTCATCACGATGATGTGTTCTTATCGTTCCCATACGACAAAGAATGGAAGAAGAATGTTCAACATCACTTCCGAGATCACGTATCACAGCGATATCTGATCGGCTTGTCGAGTGTGAATCCGAAACAAACCACAGCAATTGTAAAGGTTCTTCAGCGCATACCAGGACACCTCGTTCTGAATGCCCATCAACTCCTGATGCGTAACGAGTCCGCACTTTCACTTGGGAAGGTTGAGAATGCAGGCATTGATAGAATGTTGGGCACGATTGGAGCGATGACGAAGGCAGATCCACCCGTAATCACTGTTGATTGTGGAACTGCGGTGACAGTTAATGCTGTAGATAAAGACCATCACTTCCTCGGCGGTGTGGTGTTTGCAGGCATCTCAACGCAGCTCTTCGGACTTGCGAAACAGACTGCAGCTATTCCTGAGATGAAGTATACACCCCCAACAACCCACATCGGAATCAACACTGTTCAGTGTTTGATGGCGGGAATCACAGCTTCAGTTGTGGGTGGTGTGCAGCAAACAATAGATGCATTTGTTGCCAAGACGTTCAATAAGAAGTCAGCTCCAATTGTCGTAAGTGGGGGAGAGTCGCAACAAGTTGTTGACGCGCTCTCAGACAGAGGATACAACGTGATCTACCATCAACACATGGTGACAGACGGTATCCTTGTGTTGTTAGCTGGTGCAAAGAACGTGGATCTCCAGGACGCCATCATCGGAAAGATCCTGTCGTAATGCATCGACCTGTTGCAATAGCAGTCCATGGCGGCGCGGGCAATCTTGCCCGATACAAGGGAACAGGTCGGCTAGAAGAAGCTTATGCGTTTCTTGAACAACACATCACCCTCTGGCACACAATGCTGTGTGATGGAGTGTCTGCTCTTGATGTAGCATGTGAAAGTGTTCGCGCGTTGGAAGACATCGGCTACTTTCATGCTGGAAAAGGATCTTCTCCGAACGACAACGGATATGTTGAACTCGATGCCTCGATCATGCGTGGGAGCGATCGTGCAGCAGGCGCTATTGCCGCCGTTCGCACACCAAAGAATCCAATTGACGTAGCCAGGTATATCATGGAGCAAACCCAACAAGTGTTGATGGTTGCATCCGAAGCCGATACACTGATCACACGTGAAGGATTCGCAACTGTCGATGCTTCATACTTCGTGCCATGCGACGAGGTCGGTGCCGCACTTCCATCGACAGGTACTGTGGGCGCAGTGGTTCTCGACCGTGATGGTGAGATCGTAGCAGCGACATCGACCGGTGGAACCCTCCGCAAGCGCGCTGGACGCGTGGGAGACGCGCCTATCATAGGCGCAGGCACATATGCTATTGGCGGACTCGGAGCGGTATCGTGCACGGGCGTTGGTGAGTACTTTCTACGAACGAGTGCTGCATCCCGCATCCTAGCACGTGTCGAGCTCCTGGGAGAGCACATCTCTACCGCAACAGGTACGATCCTTACTGAGATTGTACACCTCGGTGGTGATGGTGGAATGATCGCACTTGATCATAGGGGAACGATCGCGATGCCATTCTCAACATCGGGAATGTATCGTGCAGCCGTCGATGCAACCAGCAGCGTCACAGTGGGATGTTTGTAGGCGCGTTTGATTAGAACGCGTGACCCAGGCCAATACTTAGCTGCCAGTTACCAGAATTCATCACACCTCGACGTCCAACAATCCATTGGTCGGTTGGACGAAGTGGATCGTAGACGCTGGTCGCATAATCAACACGGAACGGTCCGACAGGTGTTTCGAATCGGTACCCAATTCCCATAGCCACAACACTTCCTTCATAGAGATCACGCAGCTGTGCTGTGCCGTAAAGATCCGTAGTGAATCGGTTGAACGCATTGCCAATGTCAGTGAAGAACGTGAAACCACTTCGTTCAATCATCGATGCGACGAGATCACTCAACCCACGCGGACGCGCAAACGTGTAACGTAGTTCGAAGCCCAGTTCCAACAACGAACCACTACCAATAACATTCGCGAGCACGTACTCTTGCTTTGCAACTTGATCTCGGATTTGTCCAGAGCGAGGATCATGGAGTAGTCGCGACGGATACGAGCGAATACTTGCAGGGCCCCCTGCAAAGAATTGACGTTCAAGAGGGACGTATGTGTTGTTACGAAGCGAGTCACCGCGAGCGAACTCCAACAACTCGATGTGCCCCAGTTTAATCTTCGTTGCTCCAGTGAGTCGCTCACCAATAGGGAAAGCTGACGACAAAAATGCTTGGCCCCGTATGTACTTACCAGCGCCCCAACCCCACTCGATCGAAAAACTTGAGAATGTTCCACGCCGAGGGTTGATCGGATTATCGCGGTGATCACCACGAAGCGTGACACCAGCATTAAGTCCGGTGAAGAAGGTGTTGCTTCGCTGCAGGTAGGAATCAAGAACGAGGAACTGGTTAAATGTGCTCAACACATATGCAGTGTCCTCAGGTGTCTTTGATTCCGATAGCGCCTGATCCAATGTGCCCTGAAAGTTCCTAGGTACTTGACGTTCAACACTGAGGTTGATGTCGACGTTCGTGAGAAAGGTGTGCGTATAAAGATTGATCGGAGCGAGTACGCCAAAACTTGCAGACTCAAGACGAAACGGGTTTACAAGTTGACGTTGAGAATAAATCGTCGACGTCTGGATACCAAACCGCTGATTAAACAACCGTCCGATGTTGGGCCACGCAAGTACGAGAGACGCCAATGCTTCGGTCTCGAGTTGCTGACCTTGCGAGAGGCGAGCCACATCTTGTAGGACGTATTGAAGTGTGACCGATGCAACCTGAGCACCACCAAACACATTACGATACTGCGCTGTAGCACCAACACCGAGATTCAAGAAGTTGTCAACCGCCGTCTGATAGAAGATCGTATTCATACCAACATCATGTGGTTTACTGTTTCGGGTAAACACACGAATACCAATTGTTGAGTCGGTGCAGTGATAACTCCGTGCCGAATCGACGCTAATGGTATCGATCAATACAATTTCGAACGTACCCAGAGATAGAAGGTTTGCCTTCGACATCTCGATACTTCGACGATCATACCACTGTCCTACCTCTATATCGAGCTGGCGCTTTCGCGTTGCTAGCGACACCTCTGGATACCCCATCGTGTTCTCGTTGAACATAATTGTATCGATCTTCACACGCTTTCCAGGGTTGATGACCACAACCACCGTATCACGTGTACCATCATCCGATACACCTACAAGGGGCGCACGGTATGTTGCCCGATAGTACCCATTTCCGTGGAGTACCTCAATAAGCGAGCGAACACTCGACTCAATATCGGACTCGCTAAACGCATTCCCTTTACGAAAGCCGAACGCACTACGTGCCTTTGATGCGATCTCTTGATCTATGCCATCGAGACCAGTAATCGCGATCGTATCGACAACTGCACGCTGACCCTCGTCGATGAAAAACGTGAGTGTGTTCTTTTTGGATGATGAATCATATCCAAACGCAAACGATACACGCGCATTGTGAAAGCCGTTCTGATCCAGATACGTTAACAGCGACAGGCTATCATCCGACGCGGTCTCTGCGCTATAGTACCGCAGTTCATTCATCAATCCCTGTCGGATACCATCAAGCCGATCGATAATAACTTTTGGCGTGGCAGGATTTCGACGAAGGTTCTCTTCAAAATACAGTGTGAGTTGACGCGTAATCGTGAGCTCACTCTCGATCGAGGAAATCACGCCCAACAACTCCTTGGGCGTTGTTTGGACGCACCCCGCGAACTCAACACGCTGTAGCTCGTCGAGGTTAAACACGCGCGACCGCTCACCGGCCCGCGCTACACTATCGCGGTATGCATCTTGGGCGCTGACCGAAGCCACGCAGACAAGCAGAAAAACCACGCAGTGCATTGCGCGTTGAACAAGAGGTCGATATCCAAGAAAACGTCCCACCACAGCACGCAAGATACCGCCCGAACGTTCTCTTAAATGCACAACGCCCTTCTGAACGACATTCAAAAGGGCGTTGTGGATCATTTGCTCACAGAGACTCGACTTACGAGTCGTACATGTCGTCATCTTCACTGAAGAACAT
>JAURNF010000008.1 GCA_030830285.1 Candidatus Kapaibacterium sp. | reverse complement strand
TCGCGTATCTCGAGCCCGAGATGGATCTCTGTCGGAGTATCGTCTTCGAGATACGATGCCAGGATTTCTTGGCGCAGGATCAGAAGTCGTTCTTCGTGATCAACCAGGACGAACGCCCCATGATGTGTTGTCGTTGCGAGTTGACGCCGAGTCGCACAACACACTTGTTGGTTGGGTGATAGGGGGCATACAGAGCACTGCACCAAACATCTTTTGGACTAATGATGGCAGCCAGAGTAACGCTAGTCCGTTTATTGCAGAGATTCGATTGTCTGCTGCGACAACATCAGTATACATTGCACCCGCCGATGCTCGACGTGAAGACCCAGTCATCATTGAAGTGCGCTTGTACAATGATAGTGTTGAAGTGATAGCGCAAGACCTTACTCCCGAGGCAGAAATTGGGTTGTTCGACATTAATGGACGTAATGTTGGCGGGCAAGCGAACATTACCCGAGCGAATGCTGTGACAACTGCAACATTTTCTACGCTGGGTCTTTCATCTGGTACATACGTGGCATTTGTACTCGATAGTGAGCGCACTGCTACAAAGCTTGTGCAAATCGTGCGCTGACGTACGTAGTGTCGTTGCAACTGACGAGTCGAGTTGTACGAGGCGGCAATCACTCTTTTGCGATTGACTCGGCTGGTAATGCCTCAGCGGAGAATATCACAGATGTCGACGTCCGCGGTATTGACTGCTCGTACAGTATGCAGCTCGAACTTGGTCCGCTTGCCTTCCTGCGTATCGGCCTGATGTATCAGGATGTCAGGGCATCAGCTCGAGCAACCACTGCATATGTGGCAGATAATCTTCGCACGCAGGGAATACTTGAAACCCGTTGGGTGCTTCCGTTCGATATCCGCGCGGCCTATATCGCTCGCGCAGTTGAGCGTGTAACCAAACCGACGGTCTACGTCGTGCATGACATTCGCCTCATGCGTTCGTTCGGGAGTGTGACGATCACCGCTGAAGCAACGAATCTGACGGATCAACGATTCATCGAAACCGGCTGGGTGGTCGTACCGCCACGCTGGGCACGCCTTGGAGCAGCGGTTACGTTGTGATAGCGGAACAACATGAATCGATGATTTTCATCATCAATGCATTGTTCGTAACATATGTCAATGAGCTCCTTCTCCAAACGTCGCACGATCGTTCTGTGCCTTGTTGCGCTGTGCAGTGTGCTCCTGCTCGAGGGGTGCTTGCGCAACACGTCGCGGTCGTCTTCACCTGGGTATCGCGATGGTGCCGAAGGATGGGTGCTCCCTGACATCGACTCACTGTCTGACTCAACGATCAAGTATGGATATCGACTGGTCAAGTCAACGTCTGCATACTTCGGACCGAAGGGGAGTATTCGTCACTCGACGAATGGCATGGATTGTCAGAACTGCCATCGAGCAGCAGGTTCTGATCCAAATGCTATCAGCCTGCGTTCAGCGTATGCGCGCTATCCTCGTCGGCAACGTCGATCCGGCGTGACAGAGCGTCTCGAGAAGCGAATAGCAGATTGCTTCGAGCGAAGTATGAACGGCACCGCGCCTGCTGCCGATTCACGTGAGATGGTTGCGATCATCGCATACTTGCGCTGGCTCAATGACGTCACATCGACCAGTGATCAACAGCAAATGCAGGATTCCGTCGGTCTTGCATTTCTTGATCGACCAGCCGACCCGATCCGTGGGAAGCGCGTGTATAGCACCAACTGTGCGAGTTGTCATGGTAGTCGTGGCGTCGGACAGCTTGCACCTGGTCGCGTATCGTACGTGTATCCACCGCTGTGGGGTAAGCACAGTTACAACATCGGTGCGGGTATGTACCGCCTCTCGAATCTGGCTAGGTTCATCAGATACAACATGCCGCTCGGGGCCTCACGCACTTCACCAATACTCAGTGACGCTGATGCATGGGATGTCGCAGCATTTATTGCTTCGCAGACGCGTCCTACGTTCGATTATGCTGCGGATTGGCCTAACATTGCTGAAAAGCCAATTGATCATCCATTCGGACCCTTTGCTGATCCCTTCTCCGAGAGAGAGCACAAGTATGGTCCATTCAAACCTATCGAGGCGTTCTACACGCGATAGATGTCCTATCGCACCATAGCGTCTACAGCTTTATGTAGGCGTAGCCCTGAAGTTGGTAAGGGATCACGGCCGTAGCCATACTGAGAATCACCTTGCATTGGGGCGCTATCGACTCCTTTGCAATCTGTCGGATCGCCAAGGTCTGTCCGCAGAACAGCAGTTTCACTCCAGCTGCAGAGACCTTCTGTATCAGCTCTGTGTTCGGGTTGTCGAATCCATAGCGAGCTCTGTGCGCTTCGTTGTTGAGGAGCGCATATGCAGCCTCGCCATGAATCACCACCACAATGTCGACACGATTGCGAGGTACTCCGCTCACTGCGAAGAGATTTACCCAGCGTGCGACCATCACGAGATACTGATGCGGAGCGTCGGGCTTGATCGCCGGACTCACGAGTTCTGCAACCACGCGTTGAGTAGCGGTTGAATCAATGACTGTTGTATCGACGCTAACACTCGCAACGCCGGCATACCCCGTAATCACAGGATAGAGAAGTTCCTGTGCGGCGAGAGACGCGTTGCTGAGGCACGCGATAATACAGAACGTGGTAAGC
>JAURNF010000007.1 GCA_030830285.1 Candidatus Kapaibacterium sp. | reverse complement strand
TCGATTGAAGAACAGGCCTTTGTCGCATCAGACGCTCCTGCTGAGACGCCGAGTGAGGCGCCTGCAGAGAATCTGTCAGAGCAAGCTGCCGAGCTTCCTGCAGAGCCAACCACGGAACCAGCTCCTGAGACTACGATTCAAGCTCCATCTGGAGCTTTGTTAGAACGTGAACGCACTCGGCAAACAACATCTGCAACGCCGCCTTCAGCGGAGCAGACGAATGCTCGCACTGAAGCCCAGAGCACAGCGCCGCCAAGTCGACCATCACGCGCTGATTCGCCAACTCCTGCTTCTGCAGATGTGAAAACCAAGAAGGCGCCCTCGCCAACTGTTGGTGCCGCATGGGTGGTTCAGGTGTTTGCAAGTCCATCACGCGATGATGCCGATGAGTGGCTTCAACAGCTTCGTGAGCAACGCATTACGGATGGCTATATCGTCGAGCAGAAGGTGAAGGGGCAGTCCTGGTATCGTGTGCGATTTGGACAGTTCGCCACGCGAGCTGAAGCCGAAGAAGCAGCAAAGAATCGTGGTTATGCACAACCTTGGGTTGCTCGCGTTCGATGAGTCGTGGTTACGATAGCACCAATGTCCAGATTCGATTCGTATGGAACCCGAACGCGATTCGTGGGTACATCCTTGCTATTATCGTGCTGGCCATTATTCTCGGACTCTCGATGTGTAGCGGCTACGAGCCGCCGATGACCTACGTAGCACAGAAGGCTGATTCGCTCGTGCTTCTGCGCATTGGCGATGGCGATGGTACAGGTCAGCGAAGTGGGAACATGCAAGAGCGTGGTGCTGCCTCGAGAGGCAAGCAGGCAAGTATGGATTTGGAAGATGCCCAGAAGCTTGCTGCGTCATCCAACCGACAAGTGCGCTACCGCGTTGTGTCGCCGTCGTCATACGTGCCAGTGGCTGAGACTCCTGTAGAACAAGGTGCAGACGCCGTCCGGGATGCAGATGCCTCAGAGAAAAGCGTGGGTATTCCAGACGGATCCTCATCGAATACTGGATTGTCATGGGTAGGCAGTGGCACCGGCAAGGGGCTTGGATACGGCGATGTTGACTGGGGTGGTGGTGGAAATCGTCAGCTCATCTCAAAAATCGCTCCTACGTTCCCACTGGGGACAATGAACACGACTGTTGTCGTGCGATTTCAGGTGAAGCCAAATGGCAGTGTTGGGATGATCTCGTTCGACCGCGACAGTGGTATTCCTTCGGTCAATAATGCCGTCGAACGAGCGCTTAAACTGTGGCGATTCAAGGAGCTACCTCCAGGCGACACCCGAATCATGGAAGGTGTCATAACGATCACGTTCCGAAATGTATAAGGTTGGTGATGCTAAACGAACTACTGGCTGTAGGGGAGGGAATGTCACCACTTGTGATGTGGGGCATTGTAGCTCTCGTTGTGCTTTTGGCACTCTCGATCATCAAAAAACTTGTGAAGCTAGGTATATTGGTGGCCATCCTTCTCGTGCTCATCTTCGTGGTACGGGCGCTCATGGCGCAGACCATCTAGGGATCGGCTCGGAGTTGTTTCATCTCAGAACCCCTCAATGTCGTATCGCATCGCTGTCATTGGAACTGGATATGTCGGTCTCGTCACGGGCACCTGTCTCGCCGACGTGGGCAACGATGTGCTATGTATTGACGTAGATCCGGACAAGGTAGCCCGCTTGCAGCGTGGTGATGTCCCGATTTATGAACCAGGACTTGACCATGTTCTCGAGCGAAACGTCCGTGAGCGTCGTATTCGCTTCTCGATGGATCTGGCCGAGGCAGTGTCGACGTGTGAGCTGTTGATGTTCTGTTTGCCTACGCCCCCTGGCAAAGATGGTCAAGCAGATCTTGAGATGGTGATGTCGACAGCACAACGTGTCGCAACCCTTTTGAACGAGCTTGACATCACGGATCCACGGATTGTCATCAATAAGAGCACAGTTCCAGTCGGCACTGCCGCACGCGTTGCTGCAATCTTTGCCGAACACGCTCCAACTCGTCGAGTTGATGTTGTCAGTAATCCAGAATTCCTTCGCGAGGGATTTGCTGTTGACGACTTCATGAAGCCAGATCGCGTGGTTGTTGGTACATCCAGTGCGTATGCCGCAGAGATCATGCGAGATGTCTACGAGCCATTTGTCCGCACTGGTGCACCGATCCTTGTCTTCGATGAGAAGAGCGCGGAAGTGACGAAGTATGCGGCAAATGCGTTCCTTGCGGTGAAGATTTCGTTTATGAACGATCTCTCGGAATATTGTGAGCACGTAGGAGCCGACATTGAAAAGATCCGCTTGGGTATCGGAACTGACGGCCGAATTGGAAAACGATTCCTGTTCTCTGGCATTGGCTATGGCGGTTCGTGCTTCCCGAAGGATGTAAAGGCGATCATCCACGCAGCAAATGAGGTTGGTTCGCCCCTTGAAATCGTCGAAGCGACCAAGCACGTCAACGATCGTCAGGTGCGCCGTTTTATCGATCGAATCATGCGACGATTCGATGGACAGCTTCAGGGACGTGTTGTTGCGGTGTGGGGACTGTCCTTCAAGCCGAATACGGACGACGTCCGCGAAGCACCAGCGCTGGTTATCATCGATGCACTTCTCGATGCAGATGCGTCAGTGCGTGTATACGACCCAGAGGCCATGGATACAGCTCGCAGACATCTAGGTGATCGCGTCACTTACTGTGAGACGAGCTACGACGCTATCGCTGGTGTCGATGCGCTCGTGATTGCAACGGAATGGAACGAGTTCCGCAAGCCGGATACCGCCCGTATGAAGGCGCAAATGCTGCGTCCACTCGTGTTCGATGGACGTAACATGTATGAACTCGATGATATGGCAGCGGACGGATTCGAGTATCACTCCGTTGGACGTGCGTCAGTCGATCCGATCCAAGAAGATTAACGCCCTGAGCGGCGCCGCAGGGTTCGACCCGTGAGTGCACGAAACGCTCGGAATTGTCGCCGCGCTAACCACCATCGTTTTGCCTTGAGGTAGAGCACACGAAGCAATGTGCCAAGCGAGAGCTTCTGTTGAAAGCTCGAGACGTCGAGCATGTTCCGAAGTTGGACGCGCTCTAACTCATTGATCGACAGATCTTCGGCTGTTCCAACGGGACGATTGAGAATTGCATCAAGCATCTCACCGAGTTCATTGGCAGACGTTTCGAAGCGTGAGGCATCAATCTTGTTGTACTTCATCAAGAGCATGAGGTGGTCATAGAGGATGGCTGCACGCTTGATATCCTCTACTTGTCGCTCATCGCGTAGGGCAGCGAGCAACGCATCGGCCAGCTCCTCAAGCTCACGAACTTTGTCCTCTGGAAGCGAGAACATCTCGTCAGGACGAATGTCGTCAACGTTGACGTACACAGAGCTGAGCTCCTTGATCTCGCTGCCGTAGTTTTCAGCTGCCCAAGCTGACGTCTTCTGCATCAACGTATCGATGTGGCGCTGCACGAGTTGTAGTTGAGATTTCAACGCAATAGTGCGGTGCTGACCTGACGCACTGGCGACTTGTCGCTCGAGATCACGCCGTTGTGCGATTAGCTCACGAATACGCACAGCATCTTCACTCGATGATGTGAGGAGTTGATCCTCGATCATCTTCGAGTCCACATACATGCGTGCATCACCGATCTTTACCGTGTTCACGGTAATCTGATTGCCCATCATTGGTCGCACAAGATCCAAGTCGATGTGTGCAACGCCATCGGTGACTACAAGAATATGCGCGCTACTTAGTTGACTCTCATGTGATATGTCCTCGATTGCTGTAACGAGCGCTTTCTGAAGGACTGTTCCATTGCCCTGCGCCGAAAGGTGCATGACATCGCTGATGAGCTTGTCATAGCTCGGGATATCTCGCGCTACATAGCGTTCACCAACTGTTAGGTCAAAGGTTCGAAAGAACACCGTCCCTAACTCACGTTGATTTTGCGTCAGGAACAGATACACGATTGCCTTTGCTAAGTGTATTCTGTAGTGCTGCTGCATGGACGACGAGGTGTCGAACAGAATGTAGACTTTTTGCTTTCTGTCGTCGGGCGAGAAGCGGTTGCTCTCTGTTTGGTACCGGAAGTTCTTCGGAGTGCGGGGGCGTGGCATCCATAGCGAACGTTCGGCGAGTCGACGCAGGAACACCATCTCGGGTAGAAGATGCTGCGCTGGGTAGATCGATCGAACCTCGGTGACGCTATGAATCAGGTCTGCCTCATACTCCTTCGCATCCGTGACGATGGGAATGGTGATGAGTTCCGGTGAGTCGGAGTCCGACGCTTGTTCGAGTTCGAGGACTGGTGCCAGAGCTCGAGAGATCGCATGCGACTGGTCTTCGAGCACACGAGCAATCTCGTAGATGATGGTAAACTCATCAGGGAGGTGCTCTTCAACAGCATCGAAGAAGCCGAACTGCTCCATGCTGGAAAAGAATCGTGATGTCTCGATGGACGTGCGCGACATGCGTTATGCCGTCCCGCGTTGGAGTTCTCGTTCAACAGCAATCAACGTTTGCTGCAATGTGCGTTCAACTGAGTGACGGAGCTCGCGTACTTCGTCGCAGACAGGGACAAAGTCAGCGATGAATTGCTCGAGCATCTTCCGGTTCTGGTCCTTCGGAAGGTCCTGACCGAACTTCTCTCGAACCCAGTCCATGAACGACCTGCGAACAGCCGTATCTGCGAACGAAGAGAGTGGCTCGAGCATCATACGAGGTCGCTCACGGAGCTCACGAAGGAGATCCGTGAAGTCAAGAAGGATCGTTATCTGATCGAACCCTCGTGAAGCTGTGAGCGAGTTCAAGACCGTGGTGTAGGCCTTCTTGAACAGAGCGATTTCTTCCGGTATGCCAACCGTTGCGAAGATGAAGTACAAGCGGCTCACGTCGTCATGTATCACTTCGCTACGTCCCTTGAGTAGGGCGAGTGCACGCAAGAGGTCGAGCGACTTCGCCTGTGTACGAGGCGAGATGTAGAAGTCAGATCCATCTGTGTGACGCGATGTTTCACCGCGCTGACGATTCTGTAGGAACTCGTAATGTCGGATAACGATGTTCGTGAAGTACAGTAACTCATTGGTGATCGAGATTTGAAAATCCTCAGATCGTCCGACAATGATGCGATGCATGTGCTGTAGACGTGCGAGCGGAATCGTTTTGGGTGGCTCAGCGACACGTCCACCATGCTCGAGATATCGCTGTGCGATACGGTACTGAACGAATGGATCCTTGTCTGGAAGAATCACGGCCTTGAACAGGAATCGGTCAAGAAGCGCTTCGGTAACCTCGCTTACGCGGAGGTAGTTCGTAGCAGCAAGAACGGTGTGAAGTGGTGAAGCAACATCCTGTACACCGCGAAGGAGCCGACGCTCGTTAAGAAGCGACAGGAGGGCCCGCAGTGTGAAGTCGTTCGCATCGAAGATCTCATCAATGAACCCGAAGTCACTCTCAACAAGCGATCCCTTCGTGTTATGAATGATCCGGCCTGCCTTCAGCTCCTCAAGGTCGAGTCCACCAAAGAACGTATCGGGCTGCTGTTCCTTACTCGCCTGCACACGGAACATGCGCGCTCCGTCGAACATGCGGAATATCTGCTCAGCCAGGAGTGATTTACCCACGCCTGTTCGACTCTGAAGCAGCATGTGTTCTGCTGTCAGGAGGGCGCAGATTGACTGCTCAATTACTTCTTCACGATTAATGACGCGCTGACCTATGAAGGTCGCAGCATCCTTGAGTTCCTTAGCAATTGCCTCGATTGAGGTGATCCCGTCGTTCAGCTGAGCCATTGAGTATTCCCCACAAAAAAGGATCCGGTAATATACGTTTTGCGGTTTGAGGACCGATCCTTGGACATAGTTTTGCGATATGGCTGACGAACGACATCAACACACGGACGAACTGCTTCAGAAGGTGGCCGGGCTACCCACGCGGCCTGGTGTCTACCTGCATAGAGACGCGCAGGGGACTATCATCTATGTTGGCAAGGCAAAGAATCTCCGTGCTCGTGTAAAGTCGTACTTCCAGGAGGGACGTCCGGTTGACGCGAAGACGCGCGCATTGATGCTCCGTATCGCAGATTTCGAGACGATCGTGACCGACACGGAAGTCGAGGCGCTGATCCTTGAAAACACCCTCATCAAGGAGCACAAGCCGAAGTACAACATCCTCCTCAAAGACGATAAGTCGTATCCCTACATTCGGATTACACGCGAGGAGTTTCCACGTGTGTTCTCCACACGTCGTGTCATCCGCGATGGAAGCACGTACTACGGACCCTATACCGATGGAACCTATCTGTACGGTCTGATGAAGACCCTTCGCTCGGTGTTCCCATTGCGATCCTGCGAGTTGCCACTTACAGAAGCGACGGTTGCGGCCGGGAAGTACAAAGTGTGTCTGGACTACCACATCCGCAAGTGCGAAGGTCCGTGCCAAGCACATGTTGGCAGAGAGCACTATGCTCAGCACATCTGTGACGTCCATCGCGTGTTGCAAGGAAAGACACGTGACCTCGAGCGCGAGCTCGAGCAGCGAATGCACGAGGTTGCTGAGCAACTGCGATTTGAAGAAGCTGCAGATATTCGACGGCGGCTGGAGCTCTTGCGCGACTACACGGCAAAGCAGAAAGTTGTTACCACCGACGATATCGATCGCGATGTCGTTGCTATGGCGCGTGGTGAATCTCAGGCCTGCGTTGTGCTGCTCATTATTCGTGATGGCAAACTCGTCGGCAAGCGGCATGTCTTTGTCGCATCAGCTCGCGATAGCGCAGATGCCGAAATCATTCGTCAAGCGCTCGAGCGCTGGTACATCGATGCAGAACAACTTCCGGATGAGGTTCTTCTTCCGTGCGACATTGACGATGCTGATGTCATGGAAGCCTATCTCGCCCAAGTGAAGGGTCGCGTAGTGCATCTTATCGTGCCCAAGATCGGTGATAAGAAGAAGGTGCTTCAGATGGCTGAGATGAACGCCGACGTGCTCTTGCGCGAGCGTTTGCTTCATCAAGCCCAGCTTGATCAGTCGCTACCGAAGGCAATCCTCACATTACAGGCAGATCTCCGTATGGAGCGCATGCCGCGTCGCATTGAATGCTTCGATAACTCCCACATGCAGGGAACGGATTACGTTTCATCGATGGTGGTGTTCGTTGATGGAAAACCGAAGAAGTCAGAGTACCGTCACTACAAGCTCCGTACCGTTGAAGGCAACGACGATTTCGAGGCAATGAAAGAGGTACTCACACGACGTTTCTCTCGGGCGATTGAAGAGGAGCAAGCACTGCCTGATCTGCTGATCATCGATGGGGGGAAGGGGCAGCTGTCGCACGCCATGGAGGTGCTCACTGCGCTTGGTCTCGTTGGTCGCTTTACGGTAATCGGTCTTGCTAAACGGTTGGAAGAGGTCTTCATTCCTACCTCAGCAACGCCGCTGTACATAGCAAAGGCATCCCCAAGTTTGCGGTTGTTGCAGCAGGCACGGGATGAAGCACACCGGTTTGCGATCACCTATCACCGCACGCTGCGATCGAAGCGGACACTGCAGACTGCGCTCACAGGAATCCCTGGCGTTGGTGATGCTCGAGCAAAGAAGCTCTTGACTGCACTGGGTTCTGTGGAGCAGGTTCGTTTAGCCACGCATCAGCAGCTTGCGGATATCGTAGGTGAAGCTACGGCGAGTGCTATTCGAGAGCACTTCGATGCAGCATCAGTACAAGGGGCAGAAAGCGCTACGGACTAAGATGTTGCCCGTGTACGCGCAATGATGCCGCGGATATCCATCATCGCGGTAAGCAGCGTTAGGGATATCGATGTGTTGCGATGAATGTCGCGAGATGCGCGTTCAATGACAGTCATGACTGCCGGAAGGTCGGCCGAGCCGAATGCCGCCGCGAACTTCTCGAGTGCCGATCGATCGTCTGCGTTCACAAGTCTCACATCGGGTCCGCCGAGAGCGAGTGCATATGCATCACGCAACCAGACCGCAAGAAGCGATAGCGTTGCTTCGGCCTTTGTCTTGCTTCGCTCATCACCGATTTCCGCAGCTGCGTCGGCGAGTGCATTGCGATAATCCTTGCCGCGGAGTGCTGAACGCAATAGTGCAAGCGCGGAGGTTCGCATACCTCGAACATCCTCTGAGACATAGTCGGACGCACGTTGGATATCGCCTTCGGCAAACGGAGCAACAAGAGATGCTTCCTCTGCACTACAGAGTCCACGCGATACTAGTGTATCAATGACCGTCTCGTCTGACAGTGGGGGAACGATGAGTTCCTGACATCGCGAGACAATTGTTTGAAGCAATCGCTCGGGTCGAGACGTCGTCAGGATAATCGTCACATCATCATGCGGCTCTTCAAGCGTCTTGAGAAACGCATTCGATGCTTCAACATTCATCTCTTCTGCGTTTACAATGATCACCACGCGACGACCTTCCTGTGCAGCCGAGAGGGAAAGCATGCGCTTGACTTCACGTATTTGGCCGATGCGAATCATGGAAGCATTTGGAAGTCGCACGCGAGTGTACGGGTCCTCCGCAACGGCCTGTAGGACCTCACGCAGAGCCTCTACGACATCGTCCGCCACATCTTCTTCGCTGTCAGCCTTCCCCGCTGGCAGGGCCATGACCAGCTTGATGTTGGTATGCTGTAACGAGGCAGACTGAATACAGGATGGACAAGCCTCGCACGGTTCCATCGTTGTGGACGTTGTTTGCGGATGGTGACAATTCACAGTGCGCGCCATCGCCAGCGCAAGTGCGATCGTGCCTGCCCCCTCCCGACCCGTCAGAAGAAGTGCCTGCGGAATGCGCTTGTCGAGAATGCAGCGCTGCAACATGGCTGCAACGCGCTCTTGACCCAGGATAGATGACCATCTCATACGTCACGAAGATACGGTCCGTTGTATCTTGCCCTATGCGTATTCTCGTAATTGAAGACGAACGAAAAGTTGCCAGCTTCATTCAGCGTGGACTCGAAGAAGAGCGATACGTGGTTGAGACTGCCGCCGATGGACAGGTGGGACTCGATCTGGCGCTTCATAACGTGTTCGACGCTATCGTACTCGATGTGATGCTGCCAAAGCTCGACGGCTACAGCGTACTGCGTGCATTACGAGCCGAAGGGAACGTAACGCCCGTGCTCATGCTGACTGCTCGTGGATCGACCGAAGATCGCGTGCAGGGGCTTGATCTTGGTGCCGACGACTATCTCTCGAAGCCGTTTCACTTCGAAGAACTTGCGGCACGACTCCGTTCGATTCTCCGACGTTCAACGCCGGAGAAGACGACAAAGCTTAGCTGTGGTGACCTAACGTTGGACCTCGTGACGCATTTCGCGTATCGAGATGAGAAGGAAATCGAGCTCACGACAAAGGAGTATGCGCTGCTCGAGTATCTGATGCGCAACAAGGATCGCATCCTCTCGCGCTCGATGATCATGCAGCACGTGTGGAAGCACAACTTCGACCCCGAGTCAAACATCATCGACGTCTACATCAAGCGCATCCGTCAGAAAATCGAAAAGCCAGGACAATCACAACTGGTCACAAGCGTGCGTGGCGTTGGCTACCGCATGCGGGATGGTGGACCTGCCGAAGGTGATGATGATGGAGAGGAATAACACCATGCACCCGTTATGCAGCGAACTTATTGCTCAGGTTGAGCAGGGTCTTGATCCAATTCAGCAAGCATTCGACGCCTACCAGTCCACGTGTTTCATTGCACGTCCTCCTGAGTTTTTCGCACTTGAGCTAAGTGGTGAGACAGGGGAGCTGGCAAACCTCGAAAAGAAACGCTGGAGGGGCACGCCGGTAGACGAGGCGCATGTTGCCGATGAGGCGGCCGATGTCTTGATCTCGCTCATGAACTTCTGCAACGCTCGCGGTATCAACCTTGCTGAAGCAGTAGCCCTGAAACTTCCTCGGATTAAGCCGTCAGCGCTCCCGGAGGCCTAAAACGAAACAACCCCGGCGTGAGCCGAGGTTGCTATGAATGCGTATTCGATGGGAACGCCGCTCTTAGCGGATTTCCTTGTGAACAGTGTGACGCTTCAGGAACGGATTGTACTTCTTGATTTCAAGACGTTCCGTGGTGTTTTGCTTGTTCTTCATCGTCGTGTACCGCGATGCTGGCTTGCCTTCGCCTTTGGCTTCAGTGCATTCGAGCGTGATGATGACGCGTGCGCCCTTCTTGGCCATGACTTTGTTCTCCGTGTTGTCTCGATGGTAATGCTGCGAACGACAAAAGTAGGGGAAAAGTCCCGAACCTCCAAATATGCTTAGCGCTTACGAGCAGGTTTTGCGTCACGGAAGGCGACCTTGACCGCTTCCGAGATGTGACCCACGTAGGCAATGGTCAGACCCTCAGTGACCTGTGGTGACAGTTCCAGGACGTCTTTCTTATTGTCCTTGGGTACCAGAACCGTTGTCATCCCAGCACGACGAGCCGCCAAGAGCTTCTCGTTGAGTCCGCCAATTGGAAGGACGTTTCCACGGAGCGTCACTTCGCCCGTCATGGCCACATCGCCCCGTAGAGGACGTCCGCTGGCCGCCGAAAGAAGGGCAAGGGTCATCGTAATGCCAGCCGACGGACCATCCTTTGGAATCGCTCCCTCAGGCACGTGAATGTGTAGCTCTTTGCCCTTTGCAAAGTCAGGATCGAGGTTGAATGTTGATGCCGTGCTGCGCAGATACGACAGCGCAGCCATTGCTGATTCCTTCATCACCTCGCCGAGCTTGCCTGTAAGCGTCAGGCGCTCTGGACCTGGCATGATGGTGACCTCAACGGGTAGTGTGTCGCCACCCATTGATGTCCAAGCAAGACCTGTTGCAACGCCAACTTTGTCGCTCAGTTCTTCTGCCTTGACCTTGTACTTAGGAGCGCGTAGGTGACGTTCAACGGCCTTTTCGTCGACAACCCATGAACGCTGCGAGGCGAGCTTCGCAATTGCCTTTGTTGTCGATGCTCGTGACGACGACTTCTTGGAGGCCGTGCTCACAATCTCCATCGCAAGCTTGCGCAGAATGCTAGCAATC
>JAURNF010000006.1 GCA_030830285.1 Candidatus Kapaibacterium sp. | reverse complement strand
GTTCGTTCGATCAACCTGCAACAGGAACCATGGGGCTCGTACTTCTCACGCCTCCTTCGTGGTCGCGACTCGCTGTATGGTCTGCGCATTAACCGTTCAGACTCAACGATCATCACGTCAGGCTTCGTGTCAGGAACAAACAACCGTGTTCCAAACTTCGACAAGCTCGACTCGATTCGCTTCACGTACTTCACGACACTTATCGAGACACTTCCGCCGGTACGTCGCCTGGGTGCAAACCTTCAGCTCGACACCGTGGCTGCCAAGGTCGCGAAGGACTCGCTTGTAAAGCTCATCCTCGCGCGTCGCGTGAAGATGGAGCCGTTCCAGTTCAATGACCAGGACACAGTGTTCGCGTCGGATGGTACAGCTCAGCTCGTAGCAACGAAGCGCCCATGGGAAGAGACGAACGAGGTCCGCAAGGAAATCATTGCCAAGTACATGCGCGAGGAAACGGCTGGTCGTGTGTTCTTTGACCTCGGTGATGATGACCGCAACGGAACAGTTACATACTCTGCGAACCCAGAGGCAAGTGAGAAGTTGATCAATAACATCGACTACACATATGCCGTACGAGCATATGACGAGGGCGATTACCTGTTGCCAACACCTCCAAAGCTCAACAACCGTTCGGTAGGTCTTCCTAACGTTGTTACTGCAACTCCGCTCGCATCGCGACCAGGTAGTGCTGCAGCGTTCACGTTCACAACAGACGAGGCAAATCGCAAGAAGCTCGGTGGTATCTACAATGTTCGTCTGTTGGTGAACGATCAACAGCGCTTCAATCAGTTGTTCTCTGGACGTACACTCGAGCTTGAGTTCTTCCGATTCTGGACTGGCTACAATCCAGTGCCGAACTCTACAGCACCGGGTGACGGACTCTATGGCGCACTCTTCATCCTTCGCGATTCAGCAACACGTCAAGAGTTGAACACATGGACAAGCTTCCTTCCACCTGAACTCTGTCCATCGTCGAACGTACCAGGTCTCCCAGGATACTTCTCTGAGAACTCGGCAGTGTACGTTGACACGAACCAAGTGATGTACGATACAGTGTACAACTCTGATGGCTCAATTCGCCGAATCGACTCGACGAAGTTTGGTCTACCAGACTCACGCGAAAAGGTGATCCGCTCCGGTGTGTTCACGTCGGACGCGGCATGTTTCTCAAACAAGTATGCGTTCGGTGCACTTGGTGTTGCATTCGACTATGCAATCGAGCAGTGGGGTGGTATCTATCGCGCAGACACAGCATTCGCTGTGAATGGTCCGGCTGGATATCCAGTGACAAAGACCAATTCGGTTGCCGCTTTGTATAACAACTCGAATGAATTGAATCCGGCACCGCCGTATATCCCGCTGCCGTATCCAGACTTCGTGCCTGCCCAGCCATGGGCAACGAGTTACAATAACGGACCTGGTATCTATGAAGTGACGTTCAAGGAAGGTGGAGCAGAAACGATCCGCACCAACTTCGAAGTTGCTGCAGGCCGTGACTCGCTGATTACGTTCAGCGATGTTCCATACCTCACCTACGACATCAAGAACGTGTACTCGTTCGAGCGTCAAGACCCTCGTCCTGATGGCACGATCGGCACCGCAACTGTTGGGTATGATTTCAACCTGACTCCTCAGGTGCTTGATTACTCGAAGATCCCAGCAGCACAGCTGCTCCAGTTCCCGAATCCAGAAGCTGTTCGCCTTGGACACTTCACAGGTGCATCGTTCGCATGGCGTAATACGCGTGGATCGGACTTCCGTCCGTCGACATTGGCACGTCTTGCTGGTCAGTCGAATGATGGTAAGCCAGTGGGTGATCAGAATCGCTACTACCTCTCACGCCGTCTCTCGACTGGCGGTGGTGATACGCTTGACTTCACACACGTGATTGCACTTGGTGGTACACAGTTCGTGCTCGACTTTGCTCAACTTGGTCGTATCCGTTCGAACCGCACAATTACTGATGCAGCCCCTTCACCTTCAAACCCAGTCACGCAGTGGGCAACAGAAGAGCTCAAGCCAGGCGATAAGATCCGTCTCATGACATTTGGTGGTGCGTTCGGATTCCCATTCGATTCGGCAAAGGCCTACATCCGCGTAGCACAGTACGATCCGTACACAGCACAGTCGAACTCGCAGTCGTATTCCGACGAGCAGCTCGAGCAAGTGCAGGTAGTGCCGAACCCATACTACGTCACGCACGAAGGTGTAACAACGCCATTCCAAGGTCAGCTCTACTTCACACGTCTCCCACGCGTCTGCAAGATTTCGATCTACACGACGAATGGTGATTTGGTGAAGGTGATCGATCACAACGAACTCACGGGAGTTACACCAGACAAGGCCGGGGCAGATGTTTGGAATCTCCTCTCCAAGAACAACCAGCGCGTTGCAAGCCAAATGCTCGTTGCGAAGATTGAAACTCCGGAAGGCGCAAGCGTCATCCGCAAGTTCACGATCGTCGTGGGCCCTGCACGTGTCGTTGGTGACGGACAGTAAGGGGGGACAACAATGAAGACTATGAACACACTTACACGCATCGCCTTCGCGGCCTGCCTCATTTGCTTCTCCTCATCGGTAGCATCAGCGCAGCTGATCGCCGTAACGGCCGGAGAATTCACAAAGGTCGGCCTCTCGGGAGGTCAGTTCCTGAAGATCGGTGTTGGCGCCCGTGGTACGGGTATGGCCGGCGCGTATTCAGCGATGTCTGACGATCTCACGTCGATCTTCTGGAACTCAGCTGGCTTGGCAGATGTCAAGCGCTATGCAGCTGACTTTAGCCAGACGTTCTGGTTCGCTGGTATGTCGCACAACTTTGCTGCTGTTGCGATCCCAGTTGGTGAGAAGTTTCGCCTCGGTGCGAGCTTTACGTCGTTCAGCAGCGGTGATATCCGCGTGACGACAACAAACCAACAGGACGGTACGGGCGGTATCTACAACGTGAGTGACATTGCAGTGGGTATCACGCTCGCTGGCTACCTCACGGAGCAGTTCTCGTTCGGTGCAACAGCGAAGTACGTGCAGCACGCATTCACGAACATGAATGCAAGCGGCTTTGTCTTCGACGTCGGCACACGCTACAACACGGGCTACAAGGGTCTGATGCTTGGCTTCTCGATCAACTCGCTTGGCACACAGCAGACATTTGATGGTCCAGAAGTAACACGTACGAATAGCCCAACGCCTGGACTGAACAACATGTCACTCGACATGCAGATGCAGACGTCGCCATTCAACATGCCACTCTCGTTCCGCGCTGGTCTTGGTGCTGATCTCTGCCAAGGCATGGTGTTCGAACCAGAAGTAGATGCCAACGGCGTTCAAGAACACTCGTGGCTTGCATCGGTTGACTTCGAAACGTTTAGCGACGTGCCAGAACAATTTGCTGTCGGTACAGAATACACATGGCGTGATTTCGTCAGTGTACGTGCTGGATATCGCTTCGGCTCGGATCAGTTCGGTCTTGCGGGTGGACTCGGCCTCCGCTACAATGGTGGTGGCTTCGAGGGTCAAATCGACTACTCTGTAAGTCCAACACAGAACATTGGATTGATCAGCCGACTGAGCGTTGCAATGCGCTTCCAGTGATCGACGGCTGTCGACTAGAATTCTCTCAATGCCGTTGGTCCACTGGACGAACGGCATTGATTGTTTTTGAGGGCTTATGCACATGACTCGACTATTCATGGTCACCATTATGGCTGCTGCATTCACGATGCAAGCGGCCGAACAGCGTACACTCGACATCGTGGTAGATGTTGTGCAGTTCCGTGGCGATGGAGCAACCACACGGTGGGAGTTTCAATACTCCTTCGCTGATACAGCTCTGCGATATGTTATCGCTCCCACAGGCTTTCAAGCAGAGATGCTGTGTCGCATCGATGTCGTGTCGGCCCTGGGCGACACAACACGCGATGAGTGGATCGCCTCAGCAGCGAGTAGCGTTCAACAGCCGATGCACCAGCAGTTCTATGCGGGAGTGCGACCGCTGCAGCTTGCACCAGGATCCTACAAGGTGACGTTTACCGCTCGCGATCTCAACGATGCATCACGTTCGGTGATAAGTAACTTCTCGTCTACAGTTCAAGCGTTTACGTTCAAGCCGTCGATGAGCGACATTATGTTCGTCATGCCTCGTGCGCTGGGGAGTGATCAGCGCTTTGATCGTAACGGTGAACCAGCACAACCCAACCCACGACACGAGATCATTGGTCGTGATCCATCGATCTGCTTCTACACCGAAGTCTACAACGCACGTCGAGCCTCACTCGATACATTCGCACTTGAGTTTCAAGTGCTTGATCATATCCGTGAGGAGCAACTCGTAACGTACCTCCGAGAGATTGGTACAAGTGATGGACTTGTCGTGCGTGAAGAGATCCCTGCCGGAGCGCTCCGGTCTGGCGTCTACACACTGCGCACGCGAATGCTGTCGAAGGATCTTGCAACGGTCTACGACACGAAAGAAGAACGCGTGTTCATTCTCAACCCGGAGCTTCCGCCCGAGGGCAAGCTCCTACTCTCCGAAGACGAGCAATTCCAAGCTTCCGAATGGTCGGTTGTTACCGACGAGCGACTCGAACACGAGCTTGAGCTATCGGATGTCCTGGCATCACGCGCGGAGATGAGCATCCGCAAGTCATGCACCGATACGCGGTCGAAGCAACGCTACCTCTTTAAGTTCTGGCGCCAGCGCGATCCCGATCTGTCGACGTTTGCGAATGAACGTCTCGATGACTTCCGTGCAATGTACAAGCGTGCACAGTCGTTCTATGGCAATCCGACGTTCCGGAACGGCTGGAAGACCGATCGCGGACAAACCTTGTTGCGCTATGGGATTCCAACGCAGGTTGAGCAGTTCATTCAGACGATTGATACCAAGCCGTACGAGATCTGGTTCTATCAGGGTATCCAAGGCGGTGTGTACTTCTACTTCGTCGATATGAACCTTCAGCAGAATCATCGGTTGGTGCATTCGACGATGATCGGACAGGTTCGTGAGCCAAATTGGTACAATCTGTACTGCAAGGCCTTTGAGCCGAATCCAATTCCACTTCAGTCGCTCCAACCTTCGCAACGGTAATGTCGCTTCGCGATCAATCGACAACGCTCGCACTGCAAGCTCTGGGCGCAGCCGCGCGATCAGTCTCCTGGTCGGGCCGCCTGAGCCTTGGTCGTTTTTTGGGTCGACGGATGATGGCGCTCTCTTCCGCGCGCAAGCGCATCACCGAGAGCAACGTTGAACTCGCATTCCCAACGATCGATCGCACCGAGCGCGATGCAATCGTCAAGGCCTCGTATGAGAACCTTGGCATTGTACTCGCAGAGCTTCTCTCAACGCCGTCGATAACACGCGACGCATTGCTCGACCGCGTGTCGATTCCGGGGTTCGATGCAGTGCGTGCTCGCCACGCAGAAGGGAAGCCAACGATCTTCCTTTCCGCACACTACGGCAATTGGGAATACCTTGCGATGACAGCTGGGCTGATGCTCGAAGCTCCTGTATCGATCGTCGTGCACCCGCAGCACAATGCCGCAGCAGATCGTTTGCTGAACAGCTATCGCACGAAGTTTGGCAATGTGTTGATCCCAATGGGGGAGGCTGCTCGCCCCTTAGTGAAAGCACTATCAAGCGGAGGAACGGTCGCGTTCCTGGTCGATCAGCACGGTGTGCCAGAGAAAGATCCGTGGATTGAGTTCTTTGGCAAGGCAACACCTACGTACGAAGCGCCGGCCGCATTGGCACTGCGATTCAATGCACCAATCTTCTACGCGTTTGCTGAGCCTATGGCGGATGGACGCTACGTTGCGCCAATTCGCGAGCTGCCGATGGATGATTTGTCCAACGATCGTGATGGCGTACGTGAACTCACACGACGTCATGTTGCAGTGTTAGAAGAACAACTCCGTCGCCGACCCGAACTATGGTCGTGGCAACATCGTCGGTGGCGCGCATGAAATGGATCATTGTCCAAACGGCATTCCTGGGTGACGTGGTACTTACGTTGCCACTATGCGTTGCAATCAAGCAGTATGATGCCGAAGCAGAAGTGGTGATGGTAACAACGCCAGCCGCATCAGGGATTGCTGAGCGTTGCGAAGCGATTGATGATGTTGTGGTGTTCGATAAACGAGCACGCCATCGTTCGTCAAGCTCACGCACGACGCTGGCGCGCAATCTTCATGCAGCAGATGCAATCGTGCTTGTACCGCATAAGAGCTTTCGAACGATGATGCTTGTGCGTGATATGCGTGCGAAGCATGTGATCACGTATGCCGATGCATGGACGAAGTGGATTGCTGATGTGAAGGTGCCGTATCCTGCGGTGGCCCACGACGCACAGCGACATCTTGCGCTGTTGAGCGCCTACACGAAGTCGCCAATTGATGTGATGTCGATGATGCCGATCTCGATCACGTCAGCCTTCGACCGTGAAGCCGCGCGAACACATGTGCCAACAGGGACACAACCACTGATTGTGATCGCGCCTGGCTCGGTGTGGCCGACAAAGCAATGGCCCGTAGCATCGTTTCGCGAGCTTGCTCGACGATTTGAGCAGCGTGGCTTGCGAATCGTTGTCGTGGGTGATGCATCCACGCGTGGATGCGTGGTTGAGACCGAACTGTGTCGGGATGCAAGCGGTTTGACAACATTACCTGAAGCTGCGGCCATCATCGCACAGGCGAATGTCGTAGTTTCGAATGACAGCGCTCCCGTGCATCTCGCATCGATG
>JAURNF010000051.1 GCA_030830285.1 Candidatus Kapaibacterium sp. | reverse complement strand
TGCCTACCTCGGCGCAACTCCAGAGCTCATCGAACAGCAAGAGCAGCGCATGCGCGCTCAGCGTGGCCTTATCGTGTGATAGGGGTAGGGGGCGAGTGGAGCGCAGGTAGGGCGGTGGTGGGATGGAGCTAGGGCGGTGGTGGGATGGAGCTAGGGCAACGCCCTAGCTTGGTATAGATCGGGCCTTCAGCCCTCTTGAAGAGCGCCAACGGCGCGGCATATATCGGCCTAGGGCGCAGCCCTAGGTTTTAGGGGCGAGCATGATGCGTATGTCACGATCTCCCTAGCATGTAGCTCGATGTACATATTCCGATCATCACCACTCAAGTGCACGAGCGATGCCGCAATCACTCACGAAGATCATTCTGCATATCGTGTTCGCTACGAAGAACCGAAAACCCTTTATCTATCGCGAGGTGCGCCCGGCACTCTTCGCCTACCTCGCAGTAGTTACGCGAAACCTTGGGTGTGAATGCTATCGTGCAGGGGGCGTTGCAGATCACGTGCATCTGGCGGTCCGTCTCTCGCAGACCGTGTCCGTCGCGGCACTCGTACAAGAGCTGAAGTCGTCATCATCGAAGTGGTTGAAAATGCAATCACCGACGCTGTCGAACTTTGCGTGGCAACGTGGGTATTCTGCATTCTCTGTCCGAGATTCCGGACTCGAGATAGTTATACGCTACATCGAGAACCAAGAGACGCATCATCGAAAGCGTTCGTTCAAGGACGAGCATCGCGAGACCATACAACGAGAACGTATAGCATTCGACGAACGATACGTATGGGACTAACGTAGCGTTACCGTTGAATCACGAATGGCGCCGAGGCATTGATGCTTCCGCGTACGCGCAACACATACGCACCTGCTGGTAGATGTTGCATGTTGATCTGCTCGACGGTGAGTCCAGCATCAATCGTGCGGCCTTGCAGTGGCACATCAACCACTGTTCCTCGTGCATCGATTACTTCGAGTGTTACGGTGCCAGCCCCTTCAGCAGAGAGAGTGCACATCATGCGATCGTGCGCTGGTGATGGGTACACCGAGAGTGATTTCGAATTCGCTGCGTCTTCGTGCACCGATGTTGGAAGTGCGGTGTTCATGTCGATCGACTCATCCCCGGCGCGATACGGTAGCCAGTGGAAGTAACACAGAAACATTTCATCGGTTGTTGACTCGCCCCATCGCACAAGCTTCGGTGGAGTGTTAGGGTTGTTCTCGTTGTTCGGCGTGTTGTCGAACGACGCAGAATAATGCAGCGTAGAGCCGCGAGGTATCTTGACAGGGTTAACAAACGCATACCCACCCTGCCAATGAAAATCCCACGAGCGAATCTTAATGAGCTGAATCGTATCTGACGTTGGCGTAACAGCATAGGCATGTGCCGACTTACCAAGCAAGTGCATGTGCGGAGCAACACCAATCAAGCTAACATCGATCGGTACGGGCAATGTGCCCTTGAACTCACGAATCGTGTTTGCAGGAATTGCGAATGACACACCATTCGGGAGCTGACGTGGCGAGATCGATGACTCGTTGATCAAGCGCACATCGGATGAGCGCTGAAAGAAGATGTTCACCGAGGATTGATCGAACTGTTCGACTGGTGATGGCGCATAGTGCACTTGGATCACGAGGTCTGATCCCTTGTACAATCGCGCACCTATCATCGGTGGGTAGAAGCGCTGTTGAGCTCCAGGCACCCAGCCAAGCAACGATGTCACCGATGTAAAGCCTGGATCGCCGAATCCTGCATATCCTGGAAGCGGATCTTGTGCATCGCGCTGTCGCGCTGTGCCTGTGGTGTCTACGAAGTACAGCACGTGGTGCACCACACTTGCATTGCCCGGCCGAAACTCAATAGCTGCGATGTCACGATCCTGTAGCAGACCCGTTGGCAACACGAAGAAGCGATACACATCCTTGTTGTTGCCCTCAATGCGCCATTGCGAATCCATACGCAATACAAGGTCGGGCGTACCCAACTGTGAACCCGTTGGGAACGTTGGCGGAGGCGGTGCTTGCGAGAGATCACCGGGAGGTGCACCCTGATCGATCCATGCAAGCAGCGTTGTGTACTCGTCTGATGAGAGCGATCGCACACCCAGGAACGAACCAATGCCATGCTCAGGTGGCCACGGTGGCATGTGACGATCTTCCACCTCATGCTTGATTGACAGTGCAACGTCGCGCACTTCCTGATAGGTGGTCAGAGGCATCGGAGCAATTTCGCCCTCACGATGGCATGGTGTGCACTTGCTGTACACGATGCGCGCAACGTCGCGCGACCACGTGTATTCCTGCTCAGCAGCCACTGCTGATAACCGAACAAGAGCTCCAACGACGAGAAGAAGAACGACGTGCTTCATAACCACCAACTTGCGGAAAAAACCATTAGTAGGTTTGCAACATCGCTACGTTTAATGCGTACCCCGTCCACCTATGATGACACTCCGAATACTGCCGATCGTTATCGTGCTTGCCTGCATGCCCCTTATCGCACAGCAGGCCTCACGTCCGCTTACAGGTGTGGTTGTTGACAGTGCCACGGGTGAGCCCATTAATGGCGCTTCCGTGCGTGCTGAGGGGAGCACAACAGGTGCGTATACGCGTGGAGGCGGACGCTTCCGATTACCCCTTCCAGCAACGACAACGCGGCTGCGCGTGCGAAGCGTTGGGTATCGCGAGATCGTAGTGTCGGTTGATACCAGTGAGGGTGGTATGCGAATCCTCCTGCCCTCGTCCGGACTCACCCTTATGGGTGTGAAAGTAGTTGGCGACATTACACCGGAGGAGATTATCCGTCGTGCCATCGAACGCAAAGATGAGAATGCACGACGCATCACGACGATCGAGAGTACCACCTACTCAAAGCTTAAGGCCGAAGTCGACGTCAGTGGAACGCGTCGTCGTGAGACAGGACTTCCCGAAGAAGGTATCATCACTGAATCGTTTTCGAAGATCTACGATCAGCGTCAACCAGAGAAGAAGAAGCACATTCGCATTCTCCAGCGCCGTCAGACAGCAAACATCAGCGCGCAAGACAACCTTGCGGTGTTCGATAGCTTCTTCGATTTCATGCAGGATGAAGTGCGGATCCTTTCGACGCGGCTTGTGACGCCCCTTGGCGAAAATGCATTGGATGAATACACCTTTCGACTCTTGGGCAAGCGCGCACTCGGAGATCAGATGGTGTACGAGCTTGCATTCGAACCGAAGTCGCGCGTGTTCCCAGGCTTTGAAGGAACACTCACGATCGTCGAAGGCACATATCACGTGATCGCAGCGAAGTTTGCCCCCTCACGAGAAACAGCATTCCCGTTCATCAAGAACCTACAGTTCGAACAGAACTACGATCGTGTGAACGATAGCATCTGGGCACCAACATATCAGCAGGTGCGAGGAAGTGCACGTGTTGTGGTGATGTTGGGTATCGCAGAGATCAACCTGGAAGTGAGCGCACAAACCAACGTAACGGATGTGCGTGTGAACATGCCGATCGCAGATTCCCTCCTCAATCCTCCCGATACAACAGAGAAATCCCGGACGTCAGCAAACGTGGGTGGTGCGCGCGTGCGGATGCGTAGCGGCTCGTCAACGGTGACGGTCGATGATGAAGCAGACAGTGCACGATCGGAGTACTGGGACCAGTATGCGTTTGCTGAAGCATCAGAGGAAGAGCGAAAGATCTACGCACAACAAGACAGTATCAAGAAGGCTGGACGTGATGATGAAGAACCATCAGCGTTTGGCGTAAGCTCTGCAGGGATCTTCTCGGTTAACCTCGGTGGGGTGGGTGTTGGCATCAACCCATTTGTCGATCGATCGACGTTCACACGGTTTGTCTATGGTGGAACACTGGCAGTAACGTTGCCGAAGACGCGCGTCGAGGCAACCGCTGGGTTTGGTAGTGAGGGCACGCAGGTTGGACGTGTTGAAGCAAACGTTGATCTGTATCGCGAGGGTCGCACTCGCATCCGCATGAATGGATCTGTTGAATCATCAATCGCAGCAATCCAGCAGTATCAAGTGTTGGTGCGTGCGCTTGATTTCCTGAATCCAGGATATCTGATCTACCCTGACTACTACGATTTCTATCGCGTTGATGGTTGGACGCTCGGTGCGAGTGCACGTTTGCAGGACGTGACACTCGAAGCGAGTGCATCGACGCAACATCACATCATGATGCCGTTGCTAGAGCAACCTTCGCGCGGCGCAGTAGCAATTGATCCGGGCACGTATCAGATGGTGAAGCTCGGTGTGGGTGTCTTTGAACAATCGGGTGGTGGTTTCTTTGGGGGTTCGTCAGAGCCGGTGCGTGGTCGTGCTGACGCGTTTGTCGGTCGTGAGCAGATTTCCGGACGTGAGTTCTGGGGCGTTCGTGCGAACATCGATGCAACGATCCCAACCTTCCGCACTGGATATACGCCGATGGAGCTACGCTTCAATCTGCAGGGTGGACTGCAAGCAACGACTACACCGGTGCAACAGCGATTCGTTGTGATGCGTCGATTCCCCGTGCTTGGCTCGGCAGCAAACATGATGACGGTGCCAATCAATGCATTCGCTGGAACGGAGTATGCATCAGCTATCGCTGAACATAGCTTCTCGGATATCTGGTGGCGTGCAATAGGTCTGCCGACGTTCTCGAACGGACGTGGTGTTGAACTTGTCGGACGGTTTGCAGCGCTCAGCACCACGCAGCGAGCTACGCCCGTGGTGGCGGGCTCGGTGTTCGACTCCACACCAGGCGTCTACATGGAGGCCGGCTTCGGTGTTGCCCGAGTTCCTTCGTTCGTCAGCGATCTGTTGATGCTGCGATTTGACGCCATGTGGCCAGTCGGACCCCAAGCAATGCGGGGTTCGTTTGGCTGGACGATCACTGCGAGCGGTCCGTTGTTCTGATCCGCCGTATCTTTGCACCCTATGTTTGAACCACAGAAGACACGAAGTACAGAACTCCGCGAGCGCGTGGACCAATTGCGGAGGTTCCTTTGACATCGATCGTAAGCGCGACGAAATAGCAGAGCACGAGATGCTCTCGCAGGCACCCGACTTCTGGGATGATGCTCAGAAGGCGCAGAAGCAGATGCAGGAAGCATCAACACTCAAAGAGTGGGTAGCTTCATGGGAAGCCGCTGTGCAATCAGTAGGTGATGTAGAAGCACTCATTGAACTCGCCGAGGAAGCCTCGGACGAATCGATGGAGTCTGACATTGTCGCTGAGCTCGATCGATCACAAAAGGCTGTTGATGATCTGGAACTCAAGAAGATTCTCTCGGGTCCAGACGATAACCGCAACGCCATTCTCACCATCAACGCTGGTGCTGGTGGAACAGAAGCGCAAGACTGGGCAGAGATGCTCATGCGCATGTACACGCGATGGGCTGAAGCACACAACTACCAGGTGTACCTCGCTGATGAGCAACCAGGCGAAGCCGCCGGTATCAAGAGCTGCACGCTCGAGATCAGAGGTCCGTACGCCTACGGCTACCTCAAGGCAGAGAACGGTGTTCATCGTCTCGTGCGCATCAGTCCATACGACTCCAACGCGCGACGCCACACATCATTCTCATCGGTATTCGTTTACCCTGAAGTCGAAGACGACGTTGAGATCGAAGTCAATCCTGCTGATGTCGAGATGGATACCTTCCGTTCGGGTGGTAAGGGTGGACAGAACGTTAACAAGGTTGAGACAGCTGTTCGTCTCCGTCACATCCCCTCGGGTATCGTCGTAAGCTGTCAGCAAGAGCGCTCGCAGTTCCAAAACCGCGAACGTGCAATGAAGATGCTCAAGTCGCAGCTCTATCAACGCCGCCGCGAAGAAGAAGAGGCAGCAAAGGCAGCAATCGAAGGCACAAAGAAGAAGATTGAATGGGGCTCGCAGATCCGCAGCTATGTCTTCCAGCCATACACCATGGTGAATGATCATCGCACGGAGACCAAGATCACTGATGTGCAGTCTGTAATGGACGGCGACATCGACGAGCTCATCAAAGCATACTTGCTGCTTGAGGACCAACTGTCGAATTCGAATTGAACTGACCTACGCACTATGATCTACGGCCTTGGCACAGACATCACCGACGTACCTCGCATCAAGCGTTCGTACGAAGAGTATGGTGAGCGCTTTCTCAAGCGTGTGTTTACGCCGGAAGAGATTGACTACTGCGAGCGGTTTGGCGAGACACGCTTTCTGCACTATGCTGCACGGTTTGCTGCAAAGGAAGCGTTCAGTAAGGCGATCAAGACAGGCATGCGCGATGGAATGTCGTTTACATCCGTAGGGATACGCAATCTTGCGAGTGGCGAACCAACCATCGTGCTATCTGATGCAATGACCGAGCGTTTCGGTCACATGCGCATACACGTCACATTGAGTCATACCACCACAGTAGCTGTTGCCGTTGTGGTGCTTGAGCAACCCTAGGGTATAACCACATGCTCCCATCCATCTACAACCCATCGCAACCCTTTACGCTTGGCATTCTTGGCGGCGGACAGTTGGCGAAGATGACTGCGCAGGAAGCCTACCGTATGGGCATGCGCGTAGCCGTGATCGAGCATGGCGAGAGCTCACCAGCAGGCGTGATGACGAAGTTGGAGTTCCCTGGTGGATGGAAGGATTCCGACGAGCTTGAGCGGTTCATTGCAGCATCAGATATCATCACACTCGAAAATGAGTTCATCGATCCGGAAATCCTCGACGTGATCGCTGAGCGTCGACATGTGTTCCCAACACCTGCCACAATGCGTCTTGTGCAAGACAAGTTCACGCAGAAGACAACCATGGCAGCCGTCGGCATCCCTGTGCCAACGTTCGCTGAAATGTCAACGAAGGACGACCTTGTAGCGTTTGGTCAACAGCATGGCTATCCATTCGTGGTGAAGACGCGCAAGTTTGGCTACGACGGATATGGGAATGCAACGATCCGTCGTGAGACCGAGATCGACATGGTATGGCGTCGCTTCATGGAAGGCGAAGAGCCACGTCCACTCATGGCTGAGTCGTTCGTAACGTTTACCAAGGAACTTGCAGTGATGGTTGCTCGCAACCGTCGCGGTGAGATCGCCGTGTACCCATGCGTACAGACCATTCAGCAAGGACATATCTGTGTGACGGTGCTTGCTCCTGCTCCGATCGAAGAGCATCTGCAGAAGCGCGCACAAGACATTTCGGTGAAGTGTGTGGAAGCTGTCGATGGCGTTGGTGTGTTTGGCGTTGAGATGTTTCTGACCACAGATGATCAGGTCGTCTTCAACGAAATCGCCCCACGTCCGCACAACAGCGGTCACTACACGATTGAAGCATGCTACACATCTCAGTTCGAGAATTGCATTCGCGCAGTGACCAACATGCCACTTGGCTCTGCAGAGATGCGCGTGCCTGCGGCATGCATGATCAATCTTCTCGGCGAACGCACTGGTAGTGGAATACCCGACAGTGTGTTGGAGATGTTGCGCATTGACACTGTAGCGCTGCACCTGTACGGAAAGAAGGACGTGCGCATGGGCCGTAAGATGGGTCACCTCACAGCAACTGGTGCAACCGTTGACGATGCGTTTGCTGCAGCGAATGCAGCGCTCGAGCGCTTTGTGTGGTAACGCCGGTTACGCTGTGCGCCGTGCACTCAACCACTGACGTAGAGCAGCGATCGGTGATACTTCGTAGTTGACCTTGTAGGCAACAACGATGCCGATGGCACCAATCAGAATGTTGCCCGACCAAATAGCGATGCCAGGGTCGAGGATGTTGCGATCGGCGAGCTTCTCACCGCCAATCAACGAGATCCAGTACAGAATGTAAAAGCCCAAGGAAATCAGGGCGCTCGTTCCGAAGCTTCCACCCTTAACGATCATCCCGAGTGGAGCACCTACCAGTACGAAGATCACGCAGGCAAACGGAATCGCATACTTCTTGTAGATCTCTACCAGATACGTGTTCGCCATAACGTGTTCTGATTCACGTCGGAATGAGAGACTCTCCAGGTTCGATCGAATACTCGAGATACCGAGGATCGCCTGTTGAATGCGCTGCTGCTCTGATTCAAGGGCTGTTGAATCAACACGTGCGGGCTGAGATAGAAGCGTCTGTTGTACTGTCAACAGTGAGTCGAATTCGCGCTGCACGCGACGCTCTTCTGATTGCGCGCGATCAACGATCTCCTGCATATCGTTGATGCTCATCTCGCGGTCGCTCCGTGACGAACCAGACACATCGGTCGATTGAAAGAACAACTGATCAGCTGGTAGCACGATCTGGTGTCGATCAAACGTGATCACGCGGTAGTCGTTTGGCTGCTGTGGCATCGACTGATGAATCTCGCCGTGATACAGCTGCACGACGAGACGCGTTAACGACGGTGAAAAACTCATCCGTCCGGTATCGGCCGAGACGACGGTCTTGCGATCAGCACGGGAGTCGTCGTAGATCGTCACGCCAGACATCACGCCCGTGGTGTCGACGTTGCGCGCAAGAATCGTATACCCATCGATGTGCGTTGTGAACTGTCCGGACTCAACGGCAAATGTTGGCTTCGCACGTTGAATGTCGCGCATCATACCACTTAACCGCAGGTTCGTATCCGGCAGCACATTGTCGGTGTACCAAAAGGTAAACCCCCACAGACCCAAGCTGACAATAAAGACCGGGAACATCATGCGGAACAGTCCCATCCCCGATGACTTCATTACGGTTGTCTCGTGTGCCGCAGACATCCCACCAAAGGCCATCACGGTGCTGAACAACACGCCAATCGGCACTGCAAGTACAACGATCCACGACAAGTTCAGGATGAGAAACTCACCAATCGTTGCAAGATCCAAGCCCTTGCTCGCGAGTTGGTCGACCCAGCGCATGATGTACTGAATCAAGAACAGGCTCATGATCACCGACGTACCGAAGACGAACGGTGCAATGTGCGCGCGCAGGATGTAGCGTACGAGAATCATCGATTAAGATGTTCGTGCGCGCTCGCACTCAGCAATAAGTGCATCGAACTGCGCATGCTTCTCAGGCTTCGACTTCTGCAGCATACGAAATGCCTCGATAGCCTTATCGTATGAGCCCTGCTGCATGTAGATGCGTGCAATTGTCTCGGTCATCAGCATCGGACCGTTTGGTTCCGGCGGCGGTACTTGTTCGACAGCATCCGATGCCCGCGGCATGCGTGCGCGACGTTCCAAGCGAGCAGCAATCTCTTCGAGAGATACCGCCTTCCCTGGCTCACGACGCTGCTCACGCGATGGTTCGGCAGGACGAGTTGTACGACGCATCGTATGGAACGAGCGAAACGGAGGCGGATCGCTCAAGTACGCGATGTCGCGGCGTCCACGCGAACGAAGATTCTCGAATCGGAGTGACGTGTATTCCAATCCCGGGATGAGTCGCACGCTCGCACTGCGAATAATGCGCTCATCGTTCACAAGATGTGCAGTGTCGATCATCCGCAGAACACTCGGTTGCTCTCGTGGC
>JAURNF010000050.1 GCA_030830285.1 Candidatus Kapaibacterium sp. | reverse complement strand
ACTGATTGCCGCAGCAGCAGGTGGCTTGACCGGCGGCTTGTCTGCCTTCTCCTCAGCAACAACTCGTATCGTAGGAACGGCCGTGATATCTGTTGCCGAGGGAGCAGCAAAACGAGCTGTTTCAGGGGAGGAGACGACGGTAGAAGTGGTTGCCAGAGATGCAGTTGTGGGTGGGATGGCCGGTGGTGCTGCAGAATCGATTGCGAAAAGAGCATTAGGGTCGGCAGAGGGGCAGTTGGCTAAGGATCAGCTTCGCCGCGCAGAGAACGCCGTAGCTGACGGCAGGCCCCGGCCGGCACAGATTGCACAGGCCGAGGCGGCAAAGGAGGCCCTAGGCAATGTGGGTCGGGGGCCGAAGCAAGATGTGATCATCAGTTGTGCAAAGGAAGGAGCTGATAAGTTCTTACAGGCGGCCGCCCCTGTGAAAAGGGATAACACGTCCGTGACACAACGACCAATTCCTCTGAAGCCATGATGAAGCTACTGAACGAAACATGGAGGGCGAGGTACGAGCGGCAGAAGTGGTTGTTGTTTTGCTTCAGCTTGTATTCTTCACTGTTTGCATTGTTTCCGGAGGGCTTCTCTGACGGAACATACTTCGAGCACACGGGTAGAGTCACAGGGTCCAAGATCCTCGGAGGTTATTACCTTTGCGTCGGCATTTACGCTTCTGAAATCGTTTCTGGCCTTCTGAATTCATATGAACATAGATTAATCCGAATCTATCCCAGTGGATCGGAGGCGCTCTTCGATGCCTGTGCCGGCGGGGTGATGCTTGTTATCACCACAATTTTGTACTACGTAGCGGGTGGTTTCAAGTACGTCGTGTTCCCGGAGTACCTCTTCGTGCTGATCTTCCCCGCGTACCTGCTGGGTAAGAACATCTGGTGGTGGCATCGGGCGAGATGATGGCAATCCACGGTAATCGACGCAGCCACCTCGGCTCTGCACGCATCACGCTCGACAACGCAGCACGCGTGATCGAATCACGTTCCTACACGGCCTTCGGTGACGAACTCACCTCCAGCGGCACAGGTGCGCGCACATCATACATCGGACGTGAGACGGATAATGAGTCAGACCTCGGGTTTTATGGCGTGCGACTCTACGACCCCACCTACGGCCGCTTCCTGAGTACCGATCCGCTGTGGTCAAAGTACCTGCCGCTGCAGTCGTATCAGTATGCGGGGAATAGTCCGGTGATGATGTTGGATGATGGTGGGAAGGAGATTGAGTGGGCAAATGAAGAACCGGGAATGGCTCAAAAGGCACAGCAGTATTACGGCCTAGCTATAGCCTACTTCAAGGCGGCTGGAGCTGACGAGGCTGTGGAGCTGCTGGAGAATGCAAGAGACAGTAAGGATTTCACAGTTAGGTTGTCAATCAATGACATAGGTCAGGATCGTTACCGCGAGAAACATGGAGTCGACTGGGATCCCAATAGTGGTCTGGAAGTAGACGGTTCTATCCAATCGCCAGCGTTAGGGTTGGTTCATGAAATGGCGCATGCAGTAAGAGGCGAGTTAGGACGGAAAGAAAAAACCGGGGACCAGGCTGGACCAGTTCTCATCTCACTGTATAAAGATATTCGAACTGCTGACCCAGTGTATTCTAATGCGGAGGAGGCGCGGGTGATACTTGGGATTGAGTTTCTAACTGCAATGGCAACCGGTGAGAAACCCAGATTTTCACATACGAGTGGCAAGAAAGTCAAAGTTGCAGAACCTGTAGTTGGCACGTGCGTGGAACAGACGTCTCAAGAGGTCGTGAAATGAACAATATCCTGAAGATCGTTGCCTGCCTTATACCAACTTTCCTCGCACTTGGGGCTGTAGAGTATGAACCTCTAATGCTGCGAACTGGGAGAGAGTTGTCAATGTCAGTAATTGGCGCGACAACAAACGTAATGCTCAAGTATCATCAGCCATTCTTTGCAACAACTAGATCTCCATTAACGCTGACCAATATCATTGAAAGCACCGATACAGTAACTTTTGGCCAGCAGTCTTCTGTTGATTCGGTGTACTACCGAAGGTTCCGAGATCAGCTCTCTTTGAATGACAGGCTCGATCAGCAGCAAGGCTATGATTTTCGAATTGTACTTATTGGACCCAATGAACGAGGCGGCCTCGATACGATCGCATTTAACCAGACAGGTGGAGTGTTAGTCAACGGCAAGATGTATAGCTGTGATAATCAACTGTTCTTTGCAATGGCAAGGATGCTACCCCTCGAGTACCAAAATAGCATGCTCATGGTGGGTCAAGAATAGTAGGGTGCAGAAAAAAGAGGCGAATGAATGAACCCAACGCGTGGGAATCGGAAGACAATGTTGTTGACGCCTGCTTTGATCGGTATGCTCGTCATCGCTTTGTATTCAGTCTGCGCAGTTCACACGCGCGCGCTTGCTCTATACGAGGAACCGACGAACAACCTTGGCGGCGCCGGTGACAAAAGGGATGTAGCAGGCGCTGTGCATGTTCAAGTTGAGGCCCGATCCGAGTATTATGCTGTGGTTCTGACGATCACGAATCATGAACTGCGTGAGTTCGTGTTTATCCCAACGTTCCTTGCAGTTGACGTCAAGCCTTTCATGCCCACGTGGTATCCCGCCGATGTTCGCTTCTGCATAATGCAGGTCGTGCTTGATTCCGTCCCTCCTCAACGCGAGTATCTTGGGCACGCAACCAGTAACCTGTCGATTTCTGATCAGCCCATCCAAATGATACGTCTCCCCGCATCGACGACAGTTCGTATTGAGTATCGTGCCCGGTACGATGTCCACTTTTCAAAAGCACAGATTGTCGGTACAAAGGTATACTCGGGTGCATTCGATGTCCCTGTATGGGATATCAATGATGACCGATGTCGTGATCTCCTACAGAGGTGTCGCATTGATCGATCTACTGACGACCGGTACGTGGCAGAGCCGCACAGCGGCGCATGGATCATCCTCAATGCGAGTTCCGTAGGCGGAAGGCTTAGTGAGGCGGACGTTCTCTTGCTTCGTGGTGAAGAACCTGCCCAAGGTATACATCACATCGACACAGTGCGCGTCGATTCCACAGTTCACGTCATGTATCAGAAATAACGCTTCGATGTCCGCCTCTGGTTCGATGCAGAGAGTAGAATCAACGGCCTTCGGTGACGAACTCACCTCCAGCGGCACAGGTGCGCGCACCAGCTATATTGGACGTGAGACGGATAGCAAAGTCAATGATAGATTGACCGGTTCCGCCATCTTCTACTTCGTTCATAATCTTCCACGCTAGCCTCATGTACACCTGCATCTGTGAGCGAGCGGAACAACGTGCATTATTTGACGATGAAGCACTGGTAAATGAAGTGTCAACTGCTGAATAGGACTAGTGTTTTGTGTGTTGCGCATACAAGAGTAGCCTCGCGTAAATCCCAAAAAAACCCAGCAGAAGCCCATCAGAAGCCCACCAGATACCCACTGGAGATACAGTGAAAACCATGTAAGCCAGCACTTATCGCCCTATAAGTCGCTGAATATCTGCCCTTTCAAAGCGTATTGCTCGTCCTATTCGTACTGGATGCAGCTGTCCGACAGTAACAAGTCGATGAATAGTCTGCCTCGAAACATTCAAGAGTGCCATCGCCTGCCGAACGTTCAGCAGGGCGTCTTGCTCTGAATCCTCAGATACTGTAGTTGCCGAGTCGATTGTGCTACTTGTCGGATTCTCCACATTCGTGCTTTGCGATTGGCCGAGTAGGCCGCCCGACAGTTCCTGAATCCTTGAATGAAGCATCGTCCCGACGACGTGGCGAAAGACATCGGCGGATGCGGCTGCCGACTCGGCGAGATTCGACATTACGATGCTTGATGCGTTCCGTTGCGCAAGGAATATCATGATGTCTGTCATGCGTACGTCTAGGATACGGCCATACAGCCAGGCCATGATTCGCATCTCGGCATAACTAAACTCCCACTCGTCAATGGTGTCGGCATAGGCTGCCCAAAACACCTCATGCACCACGCTGAGTGTTCGCGATTCACGTGCCGAAGGTAATTCAGCATCACGGGTTGTGGTTTGCTGATCTTCTTCAACAATGTTGAATGATGGGTGATCTTGAATGAGGCGAATTCTTGGTAGCAAGAGCGTTTCTATTGCGTCGCATATCCTTGGATCGGCGGCCAGGATTCCAACTGCTCCCATCAGCATCATTGGATCCAGCACTGGCAACTGCACGCCAATGGATCTTTGGACATTGCGTAATTCGCGCAACGTGCCCGACTTGCTATGAATGCGAAAGTGACGTTGAATCGATTCCATACCTCGCAGCAGGCCCTCGCGTGAATCGGGGAGTATTCTCGCGAATGACTCAGCCATCGTGATGCTGGCCTGTGCAGATAGTCGCTGGACCTCGGTCTGTAAATACTCGATGCGCTGTTCGATGCTCTGTCCTGTGCGTAGCATATCAGCTTCGAGGCGTAGAACTTCCTGTGCGACGAGATAGGCTATGGGATGTATGATGTAAAGGTTGAGATGGTTCATAGGTTCTCCCATGCTTTCACGACGATATCGCGCACGGCATCCTCGTCAAGCTTCACATAATGTTGCTGCAACATGCCTTTCGGGGAATGTCCCATTACCAGTCCAATCACAGACTCAGGTACACCAAATCTCACCGACAACGTCGCATAACTTCGTCGCGCAACGTGTGTCGTGATAAGCTCGTGTCGTTTCTTCGTTTCCTCAATGCGCTGGCCAAGAACAAATCGCTCTGTAGTCACATCTTGTGTCAAACCAACTTTTTGGCCTAGTTCCTTCAGATACAAGTTCTGTTTCACTCCTGATGGCAATTCGAATAGCCTTGATGGATAGCGAGAGAGGAGCTCCTTTAGAGGTCGCGTAATCGGAATAACACAGCGCGTGTTCGTCTTTTCCGTGGTGAAGCGAATGAGTTGTGATGCGTCATCAAAGTGCTTCGGCTCAAGTCGCTGAAGATCGCCATATCGCATACCTGTGAAGCACTGCAAGAGAAAGATATCGCGAACTCTCGCTAAGCGTGGAGAGTCACTGAGGTCGAAATCGCGTAATAATCGCACTTCGTCTAATGTTAACGCGATAGTCTCACTCGTTCGTTTGTCGCGGTAGAACTGTTCGTAATCGGTCACGGAATGATAGCCCCGTGACTTTGCCCATCGAAGGAACGTCTTGATTGTCTTGATGTAATTCGACACCGTTGCGTCACTTACAGAGCGTTTTGCCGACAACCAGGAGGAGTACGACAGATAGAAGTCCACAGTCATCGCTTCGTACGTCAGCGAATGACCACTGTCAGCGCTCCATTCCACCAGTGTACTGAGAACATGTTTGTACCGATTGAGTGTTTCAGTGTTTGGGCGAACAGCGGTGACGAGCCCTCTCGACGAGCGTTTGGTGTAGGTCGCGATGAACTCCTGGAATCGACTCTCCATATCGGATCGAAAAACCGCATCGGACTCGTTCGGCGATAAATACTCTCGAATCTTATCCCGGAAGACATCAATCTCCGTGGTGCCACCGGACTCGGCTCCCTCCTCAACGTTTAACGAGTTATAAAGCTTCGACACCGTTGCGAGTATCTGAGCGAGCCGTCGAGAATGAGCATTTCGCAGTGGATCGCTGGCGCGAGGCTCTTGACGTTGTTCGTTCCAGTGCTGAGGCTCAATCGAAATTCCGGTGCCAAACCGAAGCCGTTTGCCGGAAAGGGAGACATTCAGCATGACCGTTGTTCTGGCAGCTGATGGCTTGTCGAGGTAAAATGTTGCGCGCATATTTCGCGTTGGTGTAAAACGGTCAGTAAAGAATAGCTGTACGGTCAGGTGATGAAGTTTCCTGACCAAACTACTGACGTTTTTCTGTTACAACCTAGTGCAAGCGGGTATCTGCGAGGATGCGTGCCTTACGACTTACCTGTTGAAATCGCTAGACTTAGCACTGAACGTATGTATCTGGTTGTATCTACTTGTAAACTATCTTGCGGACCCGTAGGGATTCGAACCCCAAACCTTCTGATCCGTAGTCAGATGCTCTATCCAGTTGAGCTACGGGTCCGTTGCGCGTAACGCGATATTACTTTGCTTCGAGCTTGCGAACTGCCTTCGACAGGCGGCTCTTCTTGTTCGATGCGTTGTTCTTCTTGATGATGCCGCGTGACGCTACACGATCGATGATGCTGAAGGCCTTCTTAAGCGCCTCTTGTGCAACGTCGAGTGTTGTTGCAGTACGCACGGCCTTGATTGCCTCGCGCAGCTGCTTGCGGTTTCCGCGGTTGTAAATCTTGCGCTTCCGCGATTGGCGAATGCGCTTGATTGCTGACTTGTGATGTGCCATTTGTGTTCAGACTCTGTAAACAGAAGGGCCACAAAGATAGGGAACGGTTTGAATCTGACAAATACTGGGCAAAAAAAGGGGTCGGGGTGGCTGCGCTTCCTAGATTTGTACGATGTCAAGCCTCTTCGACCAACTCGCAGCACTGCAAACCGAGGGTGTAAACCCACGAACGGTGGAAATCGACCGTGCGTCGGCACGCGAGATCGTTGGCCTGCTGCATGCAGAAGATCAGACAGTTGCCGATGCGGTTGGAGCTGTCCTGGACGATGTGGCAGCGGCAGTAGAGGTTGTCCATGCCGCATTTCTGGCGGGTGGACGCTTGATCTACGCGGGTGCAGGGACGTCTGGCCGACTGGGCCTTGTGGATGCGTCGGAAATGCCCCCTACCTATGGAACGCAACCCGATATGGTGCAAGGACTTATCGCGGGCGGACGAATGGCGATGTTCCAGGCGGTCGAAAGCGCTGAGGATAGCCCAGCGCTGGCCGAAACGGATCTGCAAGCCCTCGAGCTGAGCCCCCATGATGTGGTCTGCGGTCTGACAGCCTCTGGACGCACCCCATACGTGGTGGGCGCCCTGGCCTATGCCCAGAGTCTGGGGTGCACGACGATCCTGGTAAGTACCAACCCTAAGCCCCTTGTCCAAAAGCTGTGCCCCCACGCCGACGTGTATATATGTCCGGAAGTAGGCCAGGAGCCGATCGCAGGATCGACCCGGATGAAATCAGGCACGGCACAAAAAATGGTGATCAATATGATCTCCACGGCATCCATGGTGCGCTTGGGGAAGACCTACGGCAACGTGATGGTCGACCTGCAACTCACAAACGCAAAACTGGTTGAACGCGCACGTAAGATTGTAATGACCCTCGGCAAGGTGTCGTACGACGAGGCAGCACGTTTGCTTACCGAGTGCGATGGACACGTAAAGACGGCCCTCGTGATGGCTGCCCACGGCTGCTCACGAGAAATCGCTGCGAAACGTCTTGCAGCATCGAATGGATTTGTACGACCAGCAATGGAACACAACGCATGACGCATGCCGAACTGATTACACGCGCCCTCGAACAAGGGATTGATCACGCAACATTCGCCGCGCGCGCCGAAGAACGCGCAGCTGCAGTGGATGGATCCGACCCATACCTTGAGTATCGCAAGCTCAACGTTGCCCGAATGCAACGTCAAACCAAAACGTATGTGCCATCCGACGCCATGCGATCAGCAATGCAGGGGATTACAGCGCCGCAAACATGGGTGTGCATCACGGAAGACTGGTGCGGCGATTCGTCACAAACAGAACCAATCATTGCGGCTATCGCTGCGCTGAACCCACACGTTACGTATCGCATGCTCGATCGCGATACACATCCAGATGCAATGGATATGTACCTCACCAACGGGTCGCGCTCGGTCCCGATCGTGGTGTGCTTCGATGCACACGGCGCGCAGCAATGGGTGTGGGGTCCACGTCCAGATGCTGCACTCCCACACGTTGCGCAGTGGAAGACTGAGCACGAGGTGAACAGTGAATGGTATCCAAAGCTCCACGCATGGTATGCACAGCACGCACATCGCGAAGTCGAACATGATCTGATCGAACGCATGGCGTCAGCCCAAGGAGCATAATTGTGGAGATTCTTCAACTCGGTATCAACTTCATCCTGCATATCGATCAACACCTGATCGATATCACGGCTGCATACGGGATGTGGACCTATGCGGTGCTGGCACTGATCATCTTCGCAGAGACGGGTCTGGTGGTAACGCCATTTCTGCCCGGTGATTCGTTGCTCTTCGCCGCAGGCGCGATCTGCGCGCTGGGTACGATGAATGTGTGGGTGATGATTGCACTCTTGATCGTTGCAGCCATCCTTGGTGATGGTGTGAACTATGCAATTGGCAATCGCCTCGGACCCAAGATTTTCTCAAGTTCCACATCGAAACTGCTCAACAGGGAACATCTCAACCGCACGCATGCGTTCTATGAGCGTCACGGCGGCAAGACGATCATCCTGGCGCGCTTCATGCCAATCATTCGTACGTTTGCTCCCTTCGTTGCCGGTATT
>JAURNF010000049.1 GCA_030830285.1 Candidatus Kapaibacterium sp. | reverse complement strand
TCACTACAGTTGCGCTCTGAGAACGTGGTGAGTCAAACAGGGGGTGTGCTTCGCATCCCACTGTCCTTTGCTACTGGAGGCGCTGTGCCGGGTCCACTCGTCGTGACGCTTGTTGCACGTGAGGACGTCATTGATCTCACAGTGGTGTCGCATCCAAATGTGCGTCGTGTTACGCGCATACGGAGTGGTGCAGATGCAGTTATCACCGTCGAACTGAGTCAAGCCATTGCACCGCCAACTATCCTCAAGCTTGATGTGCGGGTGCTTCTCACGGGCTCAAATGATCGCGCGATCGCCGTACGTGCGGAGGGCACAACATCCTGCACAGAGCCTGGCGAGGCATCGATCGGTATCGAAGCGCTGCAGTGTGCGAGCTCGTCGCGTGTCGTCACGATTGGTCCGTCTGGACCTCGCATGCTGAGCGCTATGCCTAACGAAGATCACACGCTCGCAATCGCGTGGTCGAGCAGCGCCGTCGGACATCACGAAGTGCGCATCGTTGGACTCCAAGGCACGCTCTTGAGCACCATGGCGTGGTTGCGCAATGTGCGCGATCCGCAAACCTCAACCATCATTCTGCCTACCGACGCGCTGGCTACCGGCGTATTTGTGGTATGCCTCGAGACAGCAGAAGGCGTGCTGTCGGTGCCGGTGGTGATCTGGTAGGCATCAACGTCGCTTATCCCCTCCACTTCTTTGGATTTGCTTTGATATAGCCTCGAATGCGTCGAAGGTGATCATTACTGCGAACGATTGATTCGGAAAAGCTGCGTTGCCAGACAACAGCTTGCTCGCTACCAGTTTCGTGTCTCCAGCGCTTCGTCACTTTTGATTTGATACCACCGATAATACTAGAGATCGAATCTGATTTACACCCGTTGGATGTGCTGCTGATTGTTGATGCAGCACGAAGAGGCAAGGTCAACGCAGGATTGTCCAGTAACCATATCACACCATGCACATGGTCTGGCATGACGACGAAGTAGTCCTCGTGCACAAACGAGTATTCACGGATCGATGGCGTAGCCATCCACTCCTCGTGAATGATTTCGCCGAGTCGTAGGAGTACAACGTTTGCGTCGACAATTCGAGAGAACTCGCGCCGACGTCGGTGTGCCACCAACGTGATGAAGTATGCACCCGCTGTGTCGTACTGATAGCCGGCTAGTCGAAGTGAGTTCTTGCGACGGTAGGTCATGCGATACTCCGTGGATAGTAGATCCGCTATCGAGTACCGAGGCTCGCGCGACGTGACGCGTTGGGGCGAGGCGCTGCGTTGGGGCGAGGCGACGCCTCGCCCTTACGGGGGATGGTTGGGGCGAGGCGACGCCTCGCCCTTACGGGGGATGGTCGGGGCGAGGCGACGCCTCGCCCTTACGGGGGATGGTTGGGGCGAGGCGACGCCTCGCCCTTACGGGGGATGGTTGGGGCGAGGCGACGCCTCGCCCTTACGGGATATGAGACGGCGTCTCGCCCTTACGGATAGGGGGCGCCCCTTTGCCACAAACGAAAAACGCCACCCGATATGGGCGGCGTTTTCTATGAGCCAACTGCCGGACTTGAACCGGCGACCTGCTGATTACAAATCAGCTGCTCTACCAGCTGAGCTAAGTTGGCGACCCGATTTGGGAGCACGAAAATACAAAACGTCGGAATTAAAACAACTCCGGTGCCACAGCTTCTTCGATCATTTCACACCAAATGTGTCCAATCAGGATGTGTGACTCCTGAATGCGCGCGGTCACGGATGATGGAACCACCACCGAGTAATTGCACAGCGACCGCAGTGTTCCACCATTGCCACCCAACAGACCGACGGTGATAACGCCCTGCGTTGCAGCTTGTTCGACCGCACGGACAACATTTGGGGAAGTCCCACTTGTGGTGATTGCAACAAGCACATCGCCGGGTTGACCAAACGCTTCGATCTGACGTGCGAACACGTTGTCGAACCCGTAGTCGTTGCCACCGGCGGTGAGCACGCTGGTATCGACGGTGAGCGCGAGTGCGGCAATAGCACGTCGCTCAATGCCGCTACGGAGACGCACGACGAGCTCGGCGGCGAGATGCTGACTGTCTGCGGCGCTGCCACCGTTGCCACAAAAGAAGATGCGCTTGTTCGCTGCTGCACATGCCGCAAGCACAGAGCCACTCGTTGCAATGTCAGATGCACATTCCTCGGCCAGTCGCTGCTTGGTCGCAATCGACTCGCCAATGATGTCAGTGATCCGCTGTTCGTTGAATGCGTTTGGCATGCAGCAAATTACGCGTCATAACGGCACCAACAACGATGAGGCCGCCAAGAATTGCTGTCTGCGATGGAACCTCGCCATGTCCAATGCCAACCCAGATCGGGTTGAGAAGGGGTTCAATCACGGTGATGAGCACGGCTTCGAGTGCGGTGACGTACTTCATGGCCCAGGCATACAGGATGTACGACACGCCCAGCTGAACCACCCCAAGGAGCACGAGATTGATCATCACTGATGGCTCACCGATAAACGGTGTGAAGAAGGGCAGACACACAAGTGCGGTGAGAATGTTGCCAAAGAGGATGCTCTCCATGGTCGATACGCCATGCTGCGCTCGCATAAAGAGCGCGACCCCCGCAAACGCAACTCCACTGGCGACAGCTACGACGTCTCCAACCACCGTTCCACCCTCGAGGGAATCGATGAAGAACACGCTCATGCCTATCAGCACCGCCACGACAGATGCCACATCAGACCGCGTGACTCGCTCGCGGGCAATCGCCCAGCTGAGGATTGCAACCCATACTGGTGCAGTGTACTGGAGAAAGATGGCATTCGCCGCAGTGGTGAGTTTCGTTGCAGAGACGAAGAGAATCACGGTGAGCGCGTAGGAAACGATGCTCCCAATCTGGGCCTTCGACCACGTTGGTGCTACGCGTCGGTTCCACAGAAAAATCACGAGCGCAGCGATTGCACTTCGCGCGCCAGCAATCGTGAGCGCATCAAGGGGAATGCTCTTGATAAAGAATCCGCCAGTGCTCCACAGAATGGCGCACAAGGTGAGCGCCAGAAGCGCACGTCGATGAAGCCGAGCGTCAGACATCATCACCGAAGGAACTGTGCGCTACGCGACGATGCTACGATCATGTCCATGCGCGCATTGCCTTGTGACATGCTCACAGTTTGGCGACTGCTTGTGGAGAGCGCCTCGGCGGGATAACGGTTGTCGAGCGGCACCGTCAACGAGATGTCTGCAACGAATGTCGACTTCGATGGCATGTCACCAAATCGAAGCGTAAACGTTGGGGCTTCTGCTCGAGCGGTGATGGTTGCCACGGGCAGTGCTCCTGACGAATCAATCGATGCGAAGGTGACCGTGCCATTGAGTTTCTTCATGGCACCCGATAGTACCGGACCCAACACCTTGCGGAAAGCGGGGATGTTCATCTTCCATGTTGCACCAAGTGCTACGGCTTTCGCGGGATCCATGAGCTTGCTTGTCTCTGTGCCCCCTTCACTTTTTACCACTTCACTGAGCAGGGCTTGAACGTCATCCGAGGCGGGTGCATTGTCAATCGTGAATACACTTCCGGAATCGGAGAACCAACAGCGCACCTTTGTGCCAGTTGGCAGCACGTCAACAGTATCATCGAGTGTGAACTTGCGAAAATCACGTATCACAAGGTGCTTCTCTTTCTCTTGTCCGTTCACCGTGACGCTTACGACGTTGCACTGTGCTGACAGCACAACTTCGCGGTAGTCCACGGAGTCGCCACGCTGAACGTCGTCGATGAAGACCTTTGTTTCGTTGCGCGTGATTGCACGGGCATTGAGGAGGTACTGATCAAACTCCTTGATCTTACGTCCAAGGCGTAGGTCGTAGGGCTTGAGAAGCTGCGCTGATGCACCAATGCTCCCAAGGATGAGGGCTATGGCGATGATGATGTTAGAACAACGATGATTCTGCATATCTGCGAATGTAGGCCTTAACGTCGAACTTCTTTGCGCATCCGTTGGCATTCATGTAGCGGATCTTGCCATAGACGGGACGTTCAAACCAGGCGCGGTCGTGCACACCACCAATACTCCATGCCACTCCGACGTAGCCGTTCGGGTCGCGTCCGTCGAGCGCATGCGTGTCGTTGAGTGCGATGCCGATGGCAAGCGCTTCTTCCGGTGACGCACTCCATTCGAGGATCTTCTTCGCCCAGTACATGCGCATGTATCCATGCAGCTTACCGGTAGACAACAGCTCGCGCTGTGCAGCATTCCAGAGCTCGTCATGTGTTGTGGCGGTATCCCACTGCTCAAACGTGTATACGTACTGTCGTGGATCGTTGCGGTGCTCGTTGAGCGAGGCTTGCGCCCACGCTGCGAATCCCTCGAATGAATCGTAGTTCGGATTGTAGAACGTGAAATTGTCGGACAGTTCGCGGCGGACGATGAGTTCCTCGAGATACGATTCAACCGGACAATCCTCGGTGCCTGTGCGAGCAAGCGCATTCACCGCAAGTGCGGCGCGTTGTGGTGCGAGCTGACCGAAGTGGAAGTATGGCGATAGGTTGGACTGACCTGGCTTCGTCGGATCGTTGCGATCGTTGTATCGCTCAATGTGTGCAACAAATCCATCGAGCAGCTGCTTAGCCTGTGATTCACCAGGTGAGAGCCATGTGACAGGTGTAATGGATGTGTTGATTCGCAGTGTTGAACGCACAAATTCCCAATCGGTTGACGCCGGCGATGTGGCTGAAGAGAACGGATGACGTTCAACGTCGGGGAACTCCTCGAGAAACGTCGGCAACAAGCGCTTGATCTTCGGTCGAATCGTGTACGCAGCGAACTCTAGCTTCGGTGAGCAATGCCATGCAGGGATCACATTGTGTGCATCCACTTGATGCACAGCAACTGTTGTCGCAGCGCAGACACCATCAATCCACTGCGTCTTGATGCGCAATGGCTCGAAATCGGTCACAAGGAGCGATGGATCAGTTGATGCGCAATACGCCGGGAGTTGCTCACGTGGATCACCAAGGAGCAACGTAAACGTGATGTTGTGCGCAAGAAGGTCGAGCTCGAGTTCTTCGAGTCCGCGCAACATGAAATCGTACTGACGCAGCGTTGCACCAAGAAACTCGGGAACGAGACAAAACACAACGTGCAGTGGGACGCGCCGTGCAAGTGCAATCTGCTGTGCATAGAGCAGCGCCCAGTTGTCGCGGAGTCTGCGATCGCGATTGATCCAGAGAACCACAGGTCCGGAGCCAGCAGGTTCAGGACGTTCAGGGGTTAGTACGCGAACTCGCTCCGGACGGATGGTCATGTTTTGATCTCTATTCCACCAAGGACGACTGTGGCATCAAGGATTAGCGTTGGACCCACCACGTTGTCGTCGCGGTACTTGTTTGTTTCATCTTCAATCCCACCAAGGATCGGCGTGCCGTTCACTTGCACGGTCCAGTGTGGAGGAACTCGAATCTCGATACCACCCATCACACATGTTGCTTCGAGTACGGCGAGATTACCGTCGATCTCCGCACTTCGAAGGTCAATCTCGAGTCCGCCCATGATGGAAGAAATCGATCCACCCTTGAAGCTCTTACTCGTTACGCGAGTGCTAGCACCAGCCATGAGTGCATTCGATTCGAGGTAGTCGCGCTCATAGGGCATACCATCGCCCCGACCTGCTGTTGCTTGCGTATCGGTTTTCCGTGCACGACGCAGGTTGCTGCGCAAGAGGGAGAGTCCAGCAAGGATGAACACAATCGGCCAGAACGCACTCCAGAAGCCATCGATGATATCGAGTGAGCTTAACTGTAAGAGAACGCCGACGGCAAACAATATGGTGTTGCCGAGGATCGAACCATTACGGGTTGCGACCCGCGCAAGGGCCCACACTGCAAGGATTGACGGCCACCATGTACGGAACGTACCCCACACATCAAGGTCAATCACGCGCGCTGTATCGAGCAGGAGTGCGACACCAAGCGCAACGAATACGACTCCGAACACGATCGATCCGGCGGAACTCCGCTTTGGACCCATCGCAAACTGGTAGCTGAATGATGTCGGATTTTGAGGATCCATCGCGTCCTCCAACACAGGTAGTTAGACAAGCGTTCCGCACTCGGCACAGTCGGGACATTCCGACGGCGAGGCGGCATGTGTACGCTCGAACTCAGCAATAGTTGCGACTACCTCACGGAGCTGCTCTTCGCGCAGTTCTGGGAAGATTGGCAACGACAGAACGGTTGTGGCTAGGCAATTCGACACAGGGTAGTCTGCGTCGTTGAACCCATGCTGCGCAAAGCACTCTTGACGGTGGAATGGCACTGGGTAGTACACTTCCGAGCCGATCCCTGCCGCCTGCAGATGCGCACGCAGGGCATCTCGATGCGAAGAGCGGATCGTGTACTGATTGAAGATGTGCACGTCGGGCGCTCCGTCCGGATGCAATACGGCCGGCAGGAGAATGCGGTTGTGCTCATCAAACGCCGTGTGACCAGGCGCTTGACTCAGCCCAGCCTCGATGAAGAGACGTGTGTAGATGTCTGCGTTACGACGTCGAGCAGCATGCCACGACGCGAGATGCGGTAGCTTCACGCGAAGCACAGCACCTTGAATCGCATCGAGACGGAAGTTGCCACCCATGATCTTGTGGTAGTAGCGTGGCTCCATGCCGTGGTTGCGAATCTGACGCAACCGAACATTAAGCTCATCACTGTTCGTTGTAACAAGACCACCATCGCCGAATGCGCCGAGGTTCTTCGTTGGATAGAACGAGAAGCATCCGATGTGTCCGATTGAACCCACACGACGTCCGTCGGCAGTCTGTGTTCCAATTGCTTGCGCTGCATCTTCGATCACGGGGATGTTATGCTCTGCGGCAATCGCCATGATTGCATCGACGTCTGCGGCTTGACCAAACAAGTGCACCGGAATGATTGCCTTTGTGCGAGGCGTGATTGCCTTGCGAACAGCTTCCGGATCAACATTGTAGCTCACGTGATCAACATCTACGAGCACGGGTGTTGCGCCAACGCGTGCCACGCAACCAGCGGTTGCGAAGAACGAGAACGTTGGGATGATCACCTCATCGCCCGGACCAATGTTGTAGGCCATCATTGCCATCAAGAGGGCATCTGTGCCGCTCGACACACCGATGGCGTGCTTCACACCGAGGTAGGCTTCGAGCTCTCGCTCGAGGGCGTCAACTTCGGGTCCGAGAATGCTCACCTGCGACTCTGCGACGCGAATCAATGTGGCGTCGATCTCTTGCTTGAGCGTGTGATACTGTAATTTGAGGTCGAGAAGCGGGACAGGCATTGAGAACTCGATGAACATGCAACAGAATTCAACAAAAGTAGCGAGAACATCGCGACGCACGATGATGATCAGCATCGGTGCGTTGATCGGTACCTGGTCGGTTGCCACCGCGCTGCGCCGGTTTCTCACACCAACGTCACGTCCAGCAAGCCATACGCATGCGCTGGGACGTATTGATGACGTTGTTCGTGACGGAGCTCGTGCTGAGGTTGCGATTGCCGGCACCCGCGTTTTGATCGCACGGCGTGGCGATGATGTACGTGTCCTGGATCTCACCTGCACCCACGCTCGGTGTCCACTCGAGGTTCACCTGCCATCGAACCGCATACGGTGCGCCTGCCATGGCGGAGCGTTTGACCTTGATGGAAACGTCGTGCAGGCGCCACCCACACGTCCGCTCACCCGTTACGAAGCACGCATTGTTAACGACGAGCTGTTTGTGCGCATCCATCAGGAGTCGACCTAATGTCGGATCGCACATGGCTTGATACCGCGCGCCGACTCTGTCTGGGCGTGCTCGCAATGTTGATTGGCATGGAGCTTGTCACAGGCATCCTGCTAGGCATGCTCTACGAACCTTCACGCATGCCGGCAACAACGCCTGATGGTCGAGTAGCGACCGTGATTACAGGTGAGCGAATCGAGCGCGTCGGACCCTTCACTGATACTGTTGGTCATCCATCCCTGCCAAGTCTCGTTGCCGCACAACCAAACGATGGCATCCCTAGTGCTGCTGCTGCAAGTGTCAACGTGCAGATCGCGGTTTCTCCTGGTGGAGTATTCATCCGATCGATCCATCACACCCTCGCAGGGTGGCTCGTTGTGCTTGCACTCGTCGTTGTCCTGCTCGGAGCGTTCGAGCGTATCTACCGCAACACCCTGCGTGATTGGACGATGATGGTCATTATGGTGGTTGTAGTTCTCGGAGCTGCATGGACTGGTCGTATCCTCCCAGATGACGTCTACGCCGAGGTCAGTCTGCGAATTGTCGGTCAGGAGCTTCTCGATGCGCCCCTTGGCGATGCACTCGTGGCACTGCTCGGGATCTCGCCGGGTGCTCCCCACATTGCACGGACATTCTTCATGCACCTGATTCTTGGAGCTGCGTCCGTATGGCTTGCATGGATGCTCTGGCGAGAACGTCAGCAGCTGCCATTTGTCGTCGGGATCGCCCTCGCCGCAGCCGGCATTGCAGCTATGCTACCAATGCATGCATTTGGCTTCCGTGATGCTGTTACGGGGCTTGCAGGCACCGTCCATGTTGACCCCTGGTGGGTTATCTGGCCCCTTCACCAGCTCGTAGGTGCCCTTGGCGCTGAATTAGCCGGCTACTTGATGGTAGGCGGTACCCTGGCCGTGCTTCTATTGCCGGCCATCCGCCGTCGGTAGCGCCACATCCGTACGCACGGGAATGCTCCCTATCTTTGCGGTCTTGATTCACTTCAATCCAACAAAGGACAGACGTATATGTTGATCGGCGTACCAAAGGAGATCAAGCCGAGTGAGAAGCGTGTTGCTCTCACGCCTGGTGGAGTTGAAACCCTCCGTCAGCACGGCCACGATGTGATCGTAGAAACCAACTGTGGTGTTGGTTGTGGATTCACAAACGATGACTACATCGCAGCTGGTGCGAAGATCATCGATACAGCTGCCGAGGTGTATGGACAGGCTGACATGATCATGAAGGTCAAGGAGCCAATCGCGCCTGAGTATAATCTCATCCGCAAGGGGCAGACACTGTTCACGTACTTCCACTTTGCTGCTTCGCGTGAACTCACCGAGGCAATGGTTAAGAGTGGCGCAACGTGTATCGCGTACGAAACTGTTCAGAAGTCAGACGGCTCACTCCCACTCTTGATTCCGATGTCGGAAGTTGCCGGTCGTATGGCTCCGCAAGAGGGTGCGAAGTATCTCGAGCATCCGATGGGTGGACGTGGTGTGTTGCTTGGTGGTGTACCTGGTACAAAGCCAGCAAACGTGATCGTCCTTGGTGGTGGTGTCGTCGGTACGAACGCTGCGAAGATTGCAGCGGGCTTCGGTGCTCGCGTCACAATCTTCGACAACAATCTCTACCGTCTGCGTTACCTCGATGATGTGATGCCGAAGAACGTCATCACGCAGATGTCGACGAAGTCGAACATCCGTGAAGCCGTGAAGGATGCAGACCTCGTGATTGGTGGCGTGTTGATCGTTGGTGCAAAGGCGCCACACCTGATCACACGTGACATGCTCAAGACGATGAAGGAAGGTTCTGTTATCGTTGACGTGTCGGTTGACCAAGGTGGTTGCGTTGAGACATGTAAGCCAACAACACACGCAGACCCAACGTACGTAGTCGATGGTGTCGTGCACTACGGTGTTGCAAACATGCCAGGCGCCGTGCCGTACACATCGGCAATCGCTCTTACAAACGCGACGCTTCCATATGCAGTGCAGCTTGCCAACCATGGTTGGAAGAACGCATGCAAGGGTAACAAGGAGCTCGAGTACGGTTTGAACGTGGTCGAAGGAAAGATCGTCTACGAAGCCGTAGCGGAAGCATTCGGCATGGACTACGCGCCAGTTTCGTCAGTTCTGTAAGCGTATTCTTCCGATAGGATGCATAGATTTGAGGGCCCCTTTAAGGGGCCCTTTATCGTTGTAG
>JAURNF010000048.1 GCA_030830285.1 Candidatus Kapaibacterium sp. | reverse complement strand
CTAACGGGATACGCTACACCCTTGTAGAACCTCTGCACACCTTGTGCATCGCGATACAAATCCTGATTAGGCGCTGAGACGCCGTAGGTGCTGCCGATGTTGATGATGCTACCCTTGCCTGCAGTCGCCATGAGCTCCCCGAGAACCTGCGACGTATGGAACAGTGAGCTTACGTTCACATCCATCACACGCCGAAACTGCTCAAGACTATAGTTCTCGAACATTGAATCCTCAATGGTTGCATTTGGGCGCTCAACCATATCATTAATTGCTGCGTTGTTGATGAGGATGTCGACCCCACCTTGTTCATCACGCAAGCGCTCCTTAAGCATCCTCACGCCGTGTGCGTCCGTCACATCAAGGACAATTGGAACATGCTGGTCACCTAGCTCACGAACGAACGTCGTCAGTGGCTCTGCCTGCATATCCACTGCATAGACTGTTGCACCAGCATGCGCAAGCGTCTTGCAATGTTGAATTCCTAACAGACCAGTTGCGCCAGTGACAACCGCTATCCGACCTTCAAGCGAAAACGATGCGCTCACGCAGATGCCCCCAGACGTGGTCTTGTGTTAAAGTTTCCAGTACGACGGAACACGGGTTCCATAGGAGTGCCGAGTAATTGATCAGCAAGCTTGCCATGTGACATGTGATTGTGCAGACGCGGCAGTACATCGGCATACGCCTCAAGTGTATGCTCGATATCCTCAGCACGATGCGCGTACGAGAGATTGTGAAAGCCATTCCAGAGAATGCCGCAGCGAAGCAATTCCTGATGGATGTACGACTTCACTAAAAGTGCCTCCTCCATCGGTCTCGCAATCGCAAGCATCGTACGTGATCCCAATCCCTTTACCGACAGCCACTCAATACCGTAATCGCTAATCAGTGCATTCAACTGGTCACGAAGGATGTTCCCGTGTTGCTCGATCACGGCAAGTACTGGTTCGTCACGAAGAACCTGCATTGTGGCACGAGCCGCAGCGAGCGACAGCGCCTCACCACCGAACGTCGTGAAGAAGAACACATCTCGATCAAGAAGCCGCATGATGTCTGCCCTACCAGCAAGAACTGATAAAGGCATACCATTGGCAATTGCCTTAGAATAGCAGACGAGGTCAGCTGTAACTCCGAATCGCTCTTGTGCTCCACCTCTCGCGATGCGGAATCCTGTCCACATTTCATCGAAGATGAGAACGATCCCTCGCTGTGTACAAAGCTCGCGGAGATCGTGGAGAAACGTCTCGTTGGGCTCATCAACCACCATTGGCTCAAGGATGATAGCTGCAGTGTCATCATCAATCGACTGACGTACGCTCTCGATGTCGTTGAACGCAAAAGTGTAGGTGAGGTCCCTGACTTGCTGCGGTATCCCCAATGATCGATCTGTTGTACCGATGTACCAGTCATGCCACCCGTGATAGCCGCAACAGAGCACCGTTGACTTGCCTGTATATGCCCGTGCCAGGCGCACAGCAGCAGTGGTAACGTCACAACCAGTCTTCGAATACCGCACCATTTCGAGACTTGGGACCATCTCAGTGATGAGTTCGGCTACCTCAACTTCGAGCGGATGCATGAGTGAAAATGTAATGCCATCATTCAGCTGCTCACGAATGGCCGCGTCGACAACATCATTGCCATAACCGAGCACAAGTGGTCCAACTGCCATTGTGTAGTCGAGGTATCGATTTCCATCTACATCCCATATGTGTGCACCCTTACCTCGCTGTGCAAACACAGGGGACACGCCGCGCACATACTGTCCGGGTCCCTTTGCCAATGTCTGCGTACGTGCCGGGACAAGCGCCTCACAACGAGTCAGAAGGGCTTTCGAACGATCGATACACGGGAGTGTCGATTCAAGCGTGGCGTCCTCGTGTTGCTCATGATGCATGTTATTCCCCGTTCGTTGTAGGTTGAATGGTTGCTTCATCATTCAGGATTGCAGTGACACGATGTGCAATAGATGCACCATCCAGACCATTCATGCGCAAGACCTGCGGCAGTCGACCCGCAGCGAACCATGTTGGCAGTCCAATAGGATGCAGTGAAGCATGGATACGATGACGTATTGCGATCTCGCATACGACACTGTACAGTCCACTGCGAATGAGGTGATCCTCAACCACAACCGTCACAGCTGCATCATGAAGTGCCTCGATAATCACTGTCTCGTCCAATGGATCAATCATCGGCAGGTGAACCACCCGAACACTTACTCCAGTCTGCTCGAGCTGCTGAACTGCCTCTAGTACATGCGGTACCATTGCACCATAGGTGAGCAACGCTACATCTGGACAGCACTCGCGCTCGTCTGACAGGACGATGCCGCGCTGAAGTGTGGTTCTGTGCTCACGCCGATACGCAGCTTGCGATCCGATGTACCGCACATAACACGGCCTCGGATTATCGAAGAGCTCAGCCATTCCCTCTACAAACTCCTCTTCATCTGCAGGACAGAACACACCAACATTGGGCATTGCTCGCATGAGCCCCACGTCATCAATCGCTTGATGCGTCGGTCCATTTCCGTCACTCAACACACCAGGTACCATTCCCACCATAATCACAGGGAGGTTCGGTATAGCCACATCGTCACGAATGAACTCGAATGCTCTGAGTGTTAGGAACGCCGCCAATGCGTGAACAACCACAACACGACCGCGAGCTGCGAGACCAGCTGCCATGCCAATCATGGTCTGCTCCGCAATTCCTACATCAACAAATCGATCACCAAGAAGCGGTGGAACTGATCGCATGTGCCCACGATTCTCCGCCGTTAGTATCATGATGCGTGGATCAATCGCGCAGCGATCACGAAGAAGGAGTTCGTAACGGTTCATCGTACTGTGAGAGTTGGAGAAACAAGAGTTGCCGATGATGTACCGTGTAGTTCTTCGGTGAGCTGTCGCACCTCGTCGTGCGAGAAATTGCAGAACCATCGATCTGCTCGGGCTTCAATGCTCGGAACTCCCTTACCGCGCATCGTATCGGCGATAAGAACCGTAGGTACACCGTTCCGGAGAGGAAGATCAGGCAATACGCTATGTAGTGCATCGAAATCATGACCGTCAACACGCAGGACGTTCCAGCCAAAGGCACGGAACTTCTCGTCAAGGGGCTCCAGTGGACTCAATTCCTCGGTCGGCATGTTGGCTTGGAACCAGTTGCGATCAACGATGGCAAGTAGATTGTCGAGATGCAGTGAGTGCGCAACCTGACACGCTTCCCAGATGCTACCCTCGTTGAGCTCACCATCACCGAGAATGACCACTATTCGACTCTGACGCTGCTCAAGACGTATCGAGAGGGCCATGCCCATTCCGACCGACAGCAAATGTCCAAGCGATCCGGAATGAAACTCTACTCCGGGCACAGCACGATTTGGATGCCAGTAGATATGGTCATTACAATCGAGATGATTCGCTAAGCGTCCAGGTTCGAGAATCCCGAGCTCCGCGAATGTTCCATACAACGCTGGAACGTCATGTCCCTTTGAGAGAAGCAGAATGTCGCGGTCAGGATCCGACAGATTATCAGGACGAACATTCAGGTACGACGAATAGAGATAGACGAGGAGATCAGCACATGACAACGAAGCGCCGGTGAAGCACCCCCCATCGGTTGACATTGCAAGGATGTGCTCTCGAACACGAAGAGCATGGGCTTCACATACATTACGGTCGTACATTATACTCGTCCTCCTGCCTGTTGAAGGTACGTGCGTGTTTGTGCTGGGTGTATCGTCCTTAGCGAATCCATGTGGTGTCTGTACCAGTTTACTCCTCGCAGATGCGCGTTCACGCCAGCTACCTCGGGATGCAGAGCTAGGTACTCAAGTATGTCTTCGCATGTGAATTGTCTGTCTGGCGTGTAGAGAGCATCATAGACAGCCTTGATAAGCACGTAGTCCTCGGGGTAGTCAACAGTCCAGCGATGACTGGCGCTAAAGTCACACCCGTCGCGTCGCACTACATTTGCCACCCGCACATCTGGATTAGCATCCCACATCCATGGGGTAGTATGCTCACGTTCGTAATTCTTCGTTGCGAGCGCGGCTGCTCGCTCGAGCAGATTCATTGTCATAACCTCAACGTCGTTTCCGTCTGGCCACGTGCCAGGATGAAGGTTGCTTACGAAGTCAACGTGCTTTCGCATTGCCGTGAATGCCGCAATCACATCGTCGATGATGTGTGGATCAATCATTGGACAGTCTGATGGGACCTTCGCAACGACATCTGCCTGCACCATTAGGGCTGCACCGAGATGTCGCTCCAATAGATCTGTTGGATGTCCACGATAGACTGGTATCTCGTTGGCCGCGCACATGGCAGCGATAACATCGTCAGAAGGATCAGTGGTTGTTGCAACAACGACGGCGTCAACTTTGCGTGCAGCCTGAATACGCTCCACACAACGCACGAGCAATGGCTTACCTGCGAGAGGCAGAAGCACTTTCCGTGGCAACCGCGTAGAGGCTGTGCGTGCTTGACATATCACGACGGTTTTCATGCGACACTACGCTCCGTTGATACATATGTACGCTGAGCACGGACGGAATACGCTGCTGCTTGTGCGTCGAGTAATCGCTGGCATTCAAGAGCAATATTAAACGCGGAGGTGCCCCCATTTTGCAGCGGGCACATATGCCGCAGGCTATCGATCGGGAAGTCGCTGTATACCTCCTTGCCGAGTGCGATACCAACGTATACACATGATGAATACTTCGTGATCAGCGCATCACATCGTGCTATGAGTGGTTCGATAGGGACGCCGGTGAGCACGATCGCTCCGGGTACATAGCGGTCAACCTCACGCTTTGCTCGCTCGTAGTTTTCGTTTGGATGCAGCTTGATAACCAGCTGACGTCCTTCAGCGATCTCAGCTGCTCGCAGCAAGAACGCCTTTCTATTCTCGTACTTGAAGGTCTCTCGACTATCGCTTGTTGCTACCAAGACAAAGTCCGATAAGTCGCATGGCTGTTCTGCGTACTCGATACAATTGTCGAAGTTCGGTATACCCGTGACCCTGATTTTAGCAGGATCAATTCCTTTCCG
>JAURNF010000047.1 GCA_030830285.1 Candidatus Kapaibacterium sp. | reverse complement strand
GCACTCTTCGTGTGTGAGTTCTAACATCATCGATGGGGACGCGAAATTAGACGGCTAGGGGGCGACTATCAAGTGAAAGATTGGCAACGGGTCTGCCAATCGCGGCCCAAGTCTGTCAGGATGACAGATATGCCTTAAAGGATTACGCCGAATAGCGCGTCGATCACCAGGATGCTGGCTGCAGAGATCGTAAACGCCCGAACGGTGGAGTTCCCTACTCCTTCGGCTCCGCCTTCTGTGCGGAAGCCAACGTGGACGCCAATGAGGGCCGTAAAGCCTCCGAATACAAGGGACTTAAGCAGTCCGCGGGATATCTCACCAAGATTGAAGAAGGTCTGCACCGATGTAAAAAACGTAGTCACACTAAAATCGAACATAAAGTTGGTCAGCACATACGCGCCGACCAAGGCCACGACGCTCGAAAACACGGCGAGCACAGGCATCATGGTAATGGCCGCCATCACACGTGGCATCCCGAGGTATCGATCCTTGTCGATTGCCATCATATCCAGAGCATCGATCTGCTCAGATACCTTCATCGTGCCGATTTGAGCGGCAATAGCCCCACCGACGCGTCCAGCAATCACCAGCGCCGTAAGCACAGGCGTAAGTTCTGTGAACACCACTGTGGCAATCGAGCCACCGATAAATGGACGGGCGATACCGATGAGGTTGAACTTGGCGAACAGATTCGTGGCTTGCAGAGCAGCAATTGCACCTGTGAACGACCCAACCAAGATCACCAGAGGAAGGGAGTCTGATCCGACAATCTTCATCTGCTCGAGCACGAGCGCGCGATCGCGGAACACGCGCGGGATATAGCGCACAATTCCCATCACCAGCAGAGATATCTGCCCGACTTCAGCGAGGAATGCCAGCGCGAGCCGACCGATACGGGCAAACAATGAACCAATCATATGGCAAAATACGACGATGCCCATCGTCAGCGAGTGACAATGGGCATCGTTAGAGAAATTTCAGGGGAGATTAACCGCGACCGCCGCCCATTGGAGGACGTCCGCCATTGCCTGTGCTGTCGCCACCACGTGGACCGCCAGTACCTGTGCTATCACCACCGCGTGGACCCTTATCATCATCGCCAGACTTCTTTACACGGCGTGTGAGCCATGAGTCGAGGATGCTGACTTGCTTTTCGTCAAGCAATCCACGAAGTGCTGCGATGAATGCATCGTCACATGCCTTGACTGCTGCACGAGCTTCTTCGCGACCTGGGAGTGACTTGAGGGCTTCACGTGTACGCTGATTGAGAGCGCGCAGCTGTGTGCGTGCCTCTTCGCGTGTGATCACGCTGTCCTTTGCTTGCTGCTTGATTGCTTCTGCTTCTGCCTTCGCTGCATCAAGGATTGCCTTTTCTGCTGCACGAAGTGCTTCGAGAGCCGCCTTAACGCAGTCGTTGTGCGATGCGAGAAGTGCTTGAACTGCTGTCTGCTGCTCTGATGTGAGGTTCAGACGGCGGAGAAGGTCCACAAACGGTGTGCGAACTGGACGACCCTTGTTCGGATCTGGACGCTCAACCATTGGCTGATCGAGTGATGCATCTGTGAATTCCGTTGGGAATGCGTTGAGGTCGAACGATGTCGACATGTCAACGGTGATGCCTGCTGGGTCCATTGGACCTGCGCCGTTCTCGGTACAAGCCGTGAGGCCGAATGTGAAGGCGGCCATCGTCGCGACGAACAGTGTCGTCATCAGATTGCGCTTTGTCATATGCGTGACTCCAAAAACTGAGGTGAAAATATACGTGTTTTTGCCGGGTTGGGATACGGGTGTTCAGACCGTATACATGAGCAAGAAACCAGATCCGGTTGCTTGGTTACAGAGGTTTTCAAAAAAAATCGCAGCCTGAGAAAAATCCGTGCTTTCAGTAACATGCAGGCAGATTCCATGCCATTGCTGACACATCACGTTGGACACACTCCCATGACCTCACGTTTAACCGCCTTCTTTGTCTCGTTCGTCGTACTGGTAGGAACCGCCTGGGCAGGCCTTCTTCCCGGACAGGACGCGTATCGTATCCGCCGTGATGCCATAGGGTTACCGAATGGCGTGTCGCGCTCGGCACGCGATATCGTGGTCCAGCGACCAGCGCCAGGTACCTACGTACCAGGTATGGTAATCGTGAAAACGCGTCAGCCTCACGGCGTTGCGCGCCAACATACGTCGATCATGTCAAGTCCGGTCAACCGCGACCTGATGAACCTCAACGTGCAAGAAGTGAATTCGATGTTCCCAACGCTGGGAGATGCATCGGTCGGCACGGCCGTTGGTTTGGACCGGATGTACTCCGTGCGGTACGATGCAGGTACGGATCCGTTCGATATCTGCGCCCGCCTGATGGACAATCCAGATGTGGAGTATGCTGTACCAATGCCGGTACACAAGCTGAGCTTCACACCGAACGACCCACGTTACGGCTCGCAAACATGGATGGGGTTGATGAAGGTGGATAAGGCTTGGGATGTAACCAAGGGTGCGAGCTCCGTCGTGATTGCCATCATCGATTCTGGTACCGATTGGAAGCACGAGGATCTGTCGGCGAACATTTGGACGAATCCGAAGGAAATCCCGAACAACAACATCGATGATGATAAGAATGGACTCATCGACGATTACCGAGGCTGGGACTTCGTTGGAAACATTTCTGCTGCCGATGCGCAGCAGGGTATCGTCCGCCCAGACAACGACCCAGCGCCGGGCGGCACCATCAACGATGGTACATCGCACGGCACGGTTGTAGGCGGCTGCGCTTCTGCCTCCACAAACAATGCAAAGGGTGTTGCGGGTGCGGGCTTCAACTGCCGCATCATTGCAATCAAATGCGGATCAGATAATCCCGGCTTTGGTGGAATTCTTCGCGGCTACAACGCTATCGCCTACGCAGCCGATCTTGGTGCACACATCATCAATTGCTCGTGGGGTGGCCCTGGCATCGATGCAGCTGCGCAGGATCTCGTAGACTATGCAACAGCGAAGGGCTCGCTGGTTGTTGCTGCATCAGGCAATGATGGACTCAACAATGATCTCTATCTCCAGTCACCAGCAAGCTTGGACGGAGTGCTCAGCGTAGGAGCAAGCACCGCTGCAGATCGTGTTTCGGGGTTCTCGAACTACGGACGCAACGTGGATGTCTACGCTCCAGGCGAAAACATCCTAAGCACCTATCCGAACAACCAATACCGTGCACTCTCTGGCACGTCGTTCTCTTCCCCACTCACTGCGGGCATCGCGGGACTGGTCAAGGCAGTGCATCCAGACTGGACGCCGGAGATGATCCGCGCGCAGATTCGCGGCACGGTGGACCCACTCGTTGGTGCAACGTTTGATTCACGTCCACTCTACTGGGGTCGCGTCAACGCAGAACGTGCGGTCAAAGTCAACGCATCGTTCACCAGCGGCGAACGCATGCCTGGTCTGGTGATGAAGGAACTTGCCGTCGGTGGTTCCGTGAGCGGTCGCATCACCACATACGAGCGAACAACTGTGCGATTCACAGTGAAGAACGTTCTCCATGACGCATCGAATGTGATCATCACTCCAGTGATGCTCGATCCGAACGTCACTTACTTCGGCACACCGACAATCTCGCTTGGCAACATTGCGCGTAACGGCGAAGTAAGCGGCACGTTTGACATTCAAGTGAAGTCATCCTATCCATGGTACAAAAGCGATATCGGCATCGGCTTGCGTATTGCAAGCGGTACGTATGCGAACTACGCCTCGATCTATGTCCCGGTTGACCTCCCAACGACGAACTCGTATACAAGCATCGTCGAACAAGCCGGCGCAAGCTGGAACCTCATCGATGTCAGCAAGGACGGAACACTCTATGCTGCAGGCACGGTGTTCGGTCAGCGCGCAATGGTGCGCATCACGGCAAGCGGACAAGGCGGTTACCTCACTCCACCATTCGTGCCGACAGCTGTTCGTTCGGTGTCACCTACAGTGGCACTCATCGGCGGACTCAGCAACAATGTCGCAACGATTAGCCGCACAACAAATGGTGGAAGCAGCTGGAGCGGCATCAACGTCAGCGCGAACCTGGCATCAGTCGAAGGCGTGTTCATGTTCGATGCAAGCAACGGCATTGCCGTCGGCAATCCAGTATCGGGCAAGTTCGGTGTTGTTCGTACAACCAATGGTGGCGCTGCATGGACCGCTGTTGGAACTGCACCACTTTCTACTGGTAGCGAACGAATCGTTCGTGGTGCAACAGCATGGCGTGGCGACGCTATATGGTTCGCAACGTCGAACAATCGCGTTATCTACTCGCTCAACAAGGGTCAGTCCTGGGCACAAGGCTCACTCGGCGTAAGTGGAGCGTCGGTTGTATCGATTGCATTCCGCGATAGCACAAACGGCATCATCCTGTATCGCACCGGTGTGAGCAATGATTCTCCATATCGCATTGCCTCATCCGTCAACGGTGGTTCTACCTGGCGCGCTGGTGCAGCTGATCTCAACCTTGGCCTCACACCTGTAGGCGTCAACGCCAATACTGGACATCATCTCTTGATCGGCAGTGGCGGAGAAGTGCTTGGTTCCGATAACAACGGTGGCGCATGGCAAACCGTTCTGTCGATGAGCGCAGGAACTGTTGCCTCAACGCATGCAATGATTACATCACGTCCAACGCTCTACTTCGCCGGCACAACACTTGGCGAACTTGAATACCGCTACTCAGGACCGAACGGAACAAAGCTCCCAGAGTTCACCACAACACTGTTGAACTTTGGATCGATGGAATCCGGTCAGAACAAGACGCGCACAGCATCGGTGCGCAACACTGGAACATCCGACATCACCGTGTCGAAGTTTGAGACAGTTTCGGATGGCGCAACCCCAGCTGACGCGTTCACGATCACATCACAGCCAAAGGCAACGATCGCCTCTGGTGGTAGCATTAGCATCCCTCTCCGTTGCGCAGGCACCACGCCTGGCACATATAACGGCAAGCTTCGCATGACATCCGACGGCACACCTTCGGTTGTGGAGCTCGCACTCACTGCGATCGTCACACCACCAGTGTCTGTTGCAGAAGATGTGATGGCGATGGGTTCAGCAACGGCGTGGCCAAACCCTGCAACATCGGAGTTGACGATCCGTGCGTTCGTTCCGATGACGGTGACTCTGATCACTGCATCTGGTGAGCTTGCTGCGCGCTACGATGTACAGCCCGGCACATCGCAGATCGATGTACGGTCACTTCAACAAGGTGCGTATACGCTGGTGATGACACACGGAGCTGGAATGCGTAGCATGCCGATCGTGATCACGCGGTAAGCTCAACGGGCGAGACGGGGTCTCTCCCCTACTACATAAACGAACTTTGCGCTCCGGGGCGTTGGTCATCGTCAAACGACGCAGCCATCGTCCCGGCTGTCGTATAGGCCATACGTCTGCGACGATTGCGGAGCCACACGTATCCGATGAAGATGATGCCCCCTACCACAAGCAGGGTCATAAAGAGCGTGCCCCATTGGAACGTGCCAGGATACACGGCTGTAGATCCGTCTGGATTGACTGCTGTAGCTGGGCGAGAGAAGTAAAATGCTGGGTGAAACGGCATCGACCAATACCATGGGATGCTTCCAAGCATGTACCCCATCATAAAGCCATCACCCATTCCGCCGTAGCGGTTGATGGTGTAGTTGGTGGTACCGTTCGCTCCGCGCATCGTTGTGCGCTCAGTAGCACGAGGCGCTCCATAGCGTCCGACGTAATCACTTGAATTGTTCAGACGCGAACCACCGAACGAATTGCGCATCGTTGGTGCGTTCCCAAAGCGACTTGCACCTCCGCTGCGTGGTGGTGTTGCACGCGATGGCGACGAGCCGCGCGAGCCACCGAACGAACCCCGCGGCGACGACCGTGGCGCAGAGAAGCCACGTCCGCGACTGCCGCCAAACGAGCCCCCTCCACGACGTTGCGCAAATGCATCGAGTGGGATAATCATCAAGACCAATGCAGCGAGCGCTGCAATAAGGCCAATGCGGTAGAATGGTCGCATGCTCAAAACACTCCTTCTGTCGTCAATTCATCGTTGTCTTCGCGATACACGATCTCGGCGCGAAACTCCGTTGCGTCGGGGATCTGCTTCGCCCCTCCGAAGAAGGCGCGAAGTCCGCCGCCCTCTGGCACAGATGGTGCCTTGATGTGCACGAATAAGCTTACCACACCGAACTGTTCCTCGTTGTTCCGCACGAGCACGGTTGATTCGAGATCACCATCACTGATCACTGTGAGCATCGAGAGATGTTGTGCTTCTTCTTCGGTGAACCCTGGTGGTTCGGTACGCACATTCTCGAGATAGTCGGTGAAGATGTTCTTCGTGTAGGATCGTCCATCAGTGCCCACATACATGAGCATCGCATCAAACGATCCTTGCTCGTCGATGTTGAGGAAGATCTCCCGCACACCGTCGAGCTGTTCACCGTTGTAGTACACGGCCGTCTTCTCGAGACGTCCATTCCCTTCGATACTGAATTCAGGCATAGTCAATATTACGACGAACGACGACGCTCTTGGTTGCACCTCCGACACAGAAACCTGTATCTTCGACGTAGCAACCTGCAAGAGGAATTATGGCCGGCGATGACATTGGTGTGAGTTTCGACCCTGCTAACCCCTATGAGCGACCGAGCTTTACGCTCGGCATCGAGGAAGAGTACATGGTGCTCGACCCCACGACGTACGATCTGAAGTCGCACGTGAATCTGGGATTGCTGAGCAAGGGACGCGTCCTCCTCCATGAACACATCAAACCCGAAATGCACGGCTCCATGTTGGAGATCGGCACCGGCATTTGTCGCAACACCACCGAGGCCGGATTCGAGGTGCGGAAGATCCGCTCGATTGTGGCCCACCTGGCAAAGCAGAACAACATCCTCATTGGCGCGGCGAGTTCGCACCCGTTTGCGCGATGGCAGGACCAAGAGATTTATCCCGACGAGCGATACACGGTCATGGTCGAGGACATGCAGCTTCTAGCGAGATCGCTGCTGATCTTCGGCATGCACATTCACATCGGCATCGAGAATCGCGAAACGCAGATTCAGCTGATGAACGAGATGCGCTACTTCATGCCGCACGTGCTTGCGATTTCGACGAATTCACCCTTCTGGGAAGGTGTTGATTCAGGTCTGAAGTCGTACCGATCAAAGGTGTTTGAACGCTTTCCTCGTACGGCACTCCCCGACTCGTTTGCGAGCTGGCGCGAGTACGAATCATACGTGCAACTGCTGATTCAAACTGGCTGCATCGATAATCCAAAGCGCATCTGGTGGGACATCCGTCCGCACCCACACTTCCCAACACTCGAAGTGCGTATCTGCGATCTTCCGATGCGGGTCGAGGAGACGATTGCCATTGCAGCGCTGTGTCAGGCCATTGCAGCGAAGCTGTTCTCGCTCTACGAAAAGAACTTGTCCTTCCGTCACTACCGTCGCAGCTTGCTGATGGAAAACAAGTGGCGCGCTGTACGGTATGGTCTGGATGGGAAACTCATCGACTTCGGACGCCAGCGCGAGATGTCCGCCCGCGCGTTGATTCTTGAACTGCTTGCCTTCGTCGACGATGTCGTCGACGATCTTGGATCACGAAAAGATCTCGAATACGTCTACAACATCCTCGAGAATGGGTCAGGTGCTGATCGCCAACTACGCGTGTTCCGTGAGACGGGCAGCATGCAGGAAGTTGCGAAGTACATTCACACGGAGTCAATGACGGGTCTGTTCGACGACGTCACACCATTCATTGACGAGTTTCGTGCGCCAACTGCAGAGTAATTTCATTGAACATCATTCACGTACGCGTTATGCTCACAGCCTTCGTTCGTTGCATCGTTCTCGTTGTTCTTGCGTGCGCTTCATGCACGATCGCTTCTGCAGCTGACTCCCTCTCAGCAAAAGCAGCAATCTTCCAGGATCCCGTCACGACATCCCACAGCGTTGTGATTGACGGTCAGCGCATCGACTACCAAGCAACAGCTGGACACTTGACGATGATGAAGGAAGATGGTACACCACGCGCGAAGGTGTTCTTCATCGCCTACACACGCACTGGTGTAAAGGATCCCGCGACACGTCCACTGACGTTTTCGTTCAACGGCGGACCCGGCTCGTCGAGCGTGTGGTTGCACCTTGGTGTGCTCGGACCACGTCGCGTGGCAATGAACGACGACGGCACAACACTCCCTCCGCCATACAAGCTGGTCGATAACGATCAATCATGGCTTGATCTCACCGACCTTGTCTTCATCGATCCTGTGAGCACTGGTTACTCACGTGCAAGCGATGAGAAGGACGCAAAACAGTTCCACGGCTACAACCAAGACATCGAGGCTGTTGGCGAGTTCATACGTCGTTGGACATCCGACAACAAGCGCTGGGCTTCGCCCAAGTATCTCATCGGAGAGTCGTACGGCACAACGCGCGCAAGCGGCTTGTCGGAACATCTCCAAAACCGCTACGGCATGTACCTCAACGGCGTCATCCTCGTCAGCGCCGTGCTCAACTTCCAGTCAATCGACTTCGCTGATGGTAATGATCTGCCGTTTGCAACCTTCCTGCCAACGTATGCCGCGACAGCGTGGTATCACAAGAAGCTCTCGCCAGCAATGCAGGCCAAGTCACTCGAACAAGTTGTTGCAGAAGCACGTGAGTTCGCTATCAACGACTACTCAACGGCGCTGATGAAGGGCACACGTCTTACTGCAGCAGAACGCGCAGCAATGATCACACGCATTGCGCAGTTCACTGGACTCAGCGAAGCGTACATCGACAAAGCAGAACTCCGTCCAATCATCTTCCGCTTCTGTCAGGAACTCCTCCGCGACAAGGGGCAAGTGATTGGTCGCTTCGACAGTCGCTATACCGGCACCATCGCAGACCGACTCGGCGAGTCGATGGAACGCGACCCGTCGCACCATCCAACAATCGCGGGATGCTTCTCAACGTGCATCAACGACTACCTCGGACGTGAACTCAATGTGAAGACGACGCTCCCGTATGAGGTGCTCACAGGACGCGTATGGCCGTGGGATTACAGCAATGCACAAAACGAGTACCTTAACGTAGCGCCAAAGCTTCGTAACGCGATGCAGATGAATCCCGACTTGCGTGTATGGGTGCTCAACGGCTACTACGATCTTGCAACACCGTTCTACGGCGCAGAGTACACCTTCGAGCACATGGGCATTCCCGCGCCACTCGTGAAGAACACACAGATGACGTATTACGCAGCCGGACACATGATGTACTTGCTCAAGACAGAGCTCGTGCAAATGAAGAAGGATGCGCGCAGCTACTACCGCTGATCCAGTCGCAGGACACCGCGCGGACATACGCTCGAACACACACCGCAACCAACGCACGACGCACGTGTAAACGTCTCGCCGCGCTCAGCATACTGTTGCACGTCAATCCCCATCTCGCAATTCGTGCTACAGTTACCGCACGAAATGCACTGGTCCTTCTGCACCGTGATGCGGAATCGCGACGCGTACTTCTGCAGTATGCCAAGCACTGCTGCCATCGGACATCCAAATCGACACCAGATGCGTGACCCAAGGAGCGGATAGAAGCCCACGCCAATCACGCCCGAGAACACTGCGCCGATGAAGAACCCATACCATCGATTCGCCTGATACGCGACGTGTGCAAGGGGCGATGAAGGCACTGCGTTTGCCCACCACAGCAATCCCGTTACCGCAATGATGCAGACGAGTACCGAGTAGATCATCCAACGCTCGAGCTTCCAGGCACCTGCACTCTTGTTGCTGAGGTGACGGAACGGATCGCCCGCTGTTTCGGCGAGCGCGCCGCATCCGCACACCCACGAGCAATACCAACGCTTGCCGAAGTAGTACGTGAGCACGGGTGTTGCGATGAATGCGCAAACGATACTCCACCACCCAACGAAGACGTACAGACGATCAGGACTCAGCAGCAGGGTATCGATCGAACCAGGGAACAGATACTCTGGCTTCAGCGGCCAGAAATACGTCAGGTAGAACGCTTGATGTCCCATCCGCTCAAACGTTGCAGGCAACAGATATGCGAAGAGCAGTTGCACCGCCATCAATGCGCTCGTGCGATACACATGGTAGCGCTCGTGTCGGTAGCGATGCAGCATGCGCACGCCCATGATCAGGATGGCGCCCGTGTACAGAGTTCCGTAGAGAAACCAATGATCCGACGGAGCGCGTCGCAGGGCGTGTGAGAGTGGATCGAGGAACTGTGTGAGTGGCTGCAGAACATCTGGAAACCAGAACACACAGACATAGAATCCGGTCAACACAACCGCAAGTGCATACGCGCCCACACTCCCACGATGAAGCGTCCACCATGAGCGTGGCGTAGCATCGGGCAATGTGATCTGGACGAGGTTCATAGCACCACCGTTGGTGTGAATTCAGGATCGACCACGGCATCGGCAAACTGTGCGCGGACAGCATCTACGTTGAGCGACTGCGCAATCCACGCCTCACACATCTCGCGTGCAATGCGAATGGCGAGCGTTTGCACTCCCACAACGTGCGAGTTGCGGTGATAGAGGCGGACACTTCGATCGTTATGCGGATCGCGCCAGTACCACGAATCAGATTCTGATGATGTATCGCCCACACTGTACCATTCCAGATGAAGGAACGTTGCCTGCATCGATGGCATAGATGGCACATACGCGTCTGCCCCACCAGCGATCACGTGCGCGACATGCTCGCCGTGCGCGCACGCATCATGCCACGTTGGGCGTATGCCCCACGGTGGTTGCGCGCAATCGCCGATTGCATAGACGTGTGGTAGCGACGTGCGGAATGATGCATCAACCACAACGCCCGTTGCAATCTCCAACCCAGCACGTTGTGCGAGCGCGATGGATGGAGTCGACCCCATTGCAAGAACAACATGATCGGCAGCGAGTGTTTCGCCACTATGCAGCGTTAGCCCAGTGACACGTCCACCCTCTCTCACCATCGCAACAACGTCCGACGCAACCTGCACCTCAATACCTGACTGTTGCATGTGGCGTGTGATCATTGCCGACTCGTCGCCTGGCACGATATCGTCGGCCACACCAGTGCCGCGAATCAGCCACGTGTATGGCACTGACTGATGATGAAGCACCTCTGCGACTTCGGCGCCAATCAGACCTCCACCCACAACGACACACCGCTTCTTGTTCACACGTGCGTCTGCCAGCATTGCAACGTCATTCCACGCAGTGTAGCACTGCACATCCGCGTCTAGCTCTGTGCACCATGGTGGCAGTACCGGACGTGAGCCCGTGGCAAGCACGACGGCATCATATCCACGCAGTTCATCGAGCGACGCTATCTCCCGCAGTTGCGCATCTGGCAAAGGGGCGATGATCGTCGATGGTGCAACAGCACCCATCGACACGTACATCAGTGCCGTGCGTGCGTAATGAAACCGCGTTTCGTCGGAGAACACATCAACATTGCACGCATACTTCTCACGAAGCACCCGCGCAGCTGTCGATCCGGCACGTCCATTGCCAACAATTGCGATACGCATGGACGCAAACTACACCGAACTACTCTCAACCTCACACCGATAGCGACAGGCTCACAAGGTCGTCTCGAACATCCACATCCGACAGCACGTCGAGTAGCGCGTACGTGTGCGTGTGCTGATTGCAGCGCTCCACAGTGCGACCACACACAGCGTCGGTGCTCCATGGGATGTCGGTGAAGAGATGCGCATGTGGCTGGCGCATGCCGATTAGCCAGTAGCCACCGTCGAGGGCGGGACCAATCACGACGTGGTGCGTATCGAGTTTAGCAAATGCATTGGCGATGTGCTGAGTTGTCATGGTAGGTGTGTCCGACCCAACCACAACATATCGGTCGTACACTCCTACGTCATGCATGGCATACACGATACGTTCGCCAAGATCATTGCCACGCTGTGGTATGCAGTGATACGGGTGCGGCGGCATGCACGATGCATCACCGTCGAGCACAATCACAACGTCCCATGCTGGTGATGCTACTGACGTAAGCGTGATGCGAAGGAGCTCCCTGTACACAGTAAGCGCACGTTCATCGCCGATCTCAGCAGCAAGACGTGTCTTGACACGGCCGAGCTCAGGTGCTTTGCACACAACAATGCAGACGGAGCGCTGCATCAGGATGCCGAGGTTCGTTGCCAATAGCGCGGCAACACGAGGAACATGCCGTATGCTTCACCAGTGTCGTTAGTCACATGTCGGTGATGCGCCATGTGCATGCGGTAGACTGCCTGGAGGTAACGATTCGTTGGAAGAGGCTGACGTAAGAAGCGCTTGTGAATGATCATGTCGTGCATCACGAAGTACGCGGTGCCATAGATCGCCACCCCAACACCGACCAAAAACGTCCAGCTGGTGAAGCCCCCTACCAACAGGAGCGTGAAGGCGATACTCATGAAGAATGCCACAAACACATCGTTAAGCTCGAGCGGATGCTTTGTTGGCGCGTGATGCGTGTGATGGATACGCCACAACACGCCATGCATGACATACCGGTGAAAGGCGATCACAAAGAACTCCATGCCGATGATGCCTGCGCAGACGATAGCTGCGTTGATCACAATGGAGGTGATCAAGTCGGTCATGACATCACCTCATGATATCGAAAGCATGATGTGAGATGATCATTCACCATGCCAGTAGCTTGCATGTGTGCATACACAACCGTGCTGCCCACAAACGAAAAGCCACGTCGGCGGAGATCACGCGAGATAAGGTCACTCAATGGAGTTGTTGCCGGAAGCTGTGAGAGTTCTGTCCAGGCATTCACAACGGGAGCGCCATCAACGAAGTTCCAGATGTAGCTGTCGAACGTGCCCCACTCTTCGGCTACACGTAGGAATGCCTGTGCGTTGACGATGGATGCGGTGATCTTTGCACGATTACGAATGATGCCTGCGTTCGACATCAGACGCTCCACATCGGCTTCGGTGAAGCGCGCAACGGCCTGCACATCGAAGTTGTAATAGGCCGCACGAAACGCTTCGCGCTTCTTGAGCACAGTGTGCCAGCTCAAGCCAGCTTGCATGGTTTCGAGAATGAGAAACTCGAACAGCGTGCGCTCATCATGCACAGACACGCCCCACTCAGTGTCGTGGTAGTTAATGTAGAGATCGTCCTTCAGACACCAGCCGCAGCGATGCACACTCATGTGAGCTGTCCTCCGCAACTCGATCCAGCACCAGCGGTACAACCATAGCAGTGTTGATCAACAACGATCGCGCGTGCTTGTAGTTGCTCAATCGACAATGATGCGATGTGGGTTGATGAGCATGCCACTGGCAGGTCGAGCATTTGATTGAAGTCGCAATCGTACACCATTCCATCCCAGCCAACGGAGATTGTGTCACGACACATGACGCCGAGTGCTGCAGCTGGATTAAATGCGCTGACGAGCGTCTGCATGTACGATGTGTACAAGCCACGATCGAGGAGGAACTCCAAGAATCGTGAGATGGGCATGTTGGTGATGCAGATCAACGTGTTGAATTGCACGCCGTGTTGCTTGTCGAGGGCGCGCTTGAAGTCTTGCTCGAGTAGCGCTTGGGGTCCGGGCAGGATTGCACCGACGGGATTATACACAAGGTCGAGACGTAGTCCAGTGTCTGGCGCTCCATAGCCCACATCATTGAGCATCTGCATTGCCTTGATCGAATCGGCAAACACACCAGAGCCGCGTTGACGGTCGGTGCGAGATGCTTCGTAGAACGGTAGTGACGATACAACGTGGACGCCGCGCTCTGCATAGAACGATGGCAGATCGTGATACTTCGGATTCGCGACGATGATCGTGAGATTGCATCGCACCATAACGGTGCGTCCAAGACGCGCTACCTCGTCGACGAACCACCGGAAGTGTGGGTTCATCTCCGGAGCACCACCCGTGAGATCGACGATCGGGATTGCCGAGGTAGCAAGAAACGTCAGACATTGTTCAAGCGTCTCACGCGACATAATCTCTGTGCGATCCGGTCCAGCATCGACATGACAATGCTTACACGCTTGATTGCACATCTTGCCGAGGTTAATCTGCAGTACACGCGGCTCGAGAGGTGTCAGACGTCCAACACCACGATCGCGCAGCATCCCAGCGAACGACGGGATTGCATCATCTGCGTTGCTCGATCGAAGAACACGAAGTTGTTCTGATGTGTCGGCAAGGTTTGAGCCCCTTCGCAGGAGCGATGTTGTTGCGAGTGCCATCGTTACATCGACACGTCGTTGACCTTGTTCATCATCATCACGCCGTGGACCAATGACGCTCCACCACGGATGGCTGCAGCAACGTGCACTGCCTCCATCATCATCTGCTCACTCGCCCCCTTTTGGAGACTATCCGTTGTGTAGGCATCAATGCAGTACGGACACTGCACGGCGTGGGCGACTGCCAGGGCGATGAGCGACTTCTCCCGCTGCGTCAGCGCGCCCTCGGCGAACACCTCGCCATACCAGGCGAAGAACTTCTCGGCGAGTTGCGGTTGGAAGTCGGCAATCGCGCCAAATTTTCCGAGATCAGCAGGGTTGTAGTACGACGACATAGTGTCCATGAACTAAGAGTGAATAGCCTTCGGGAGACAAGTTACCTTGGCACATCTCGTCCGACAAACTCACACGTTTCTCACCCTCTAAAGTTCCCACGTAGGTAGAAGTCCGTCGGTAGTTTTGTCGTGTGATGTACGTGGCACAAACGCGACCGACGACCCTTTTTATTCACGTCTGCGTCGCAGTCCTGTCAGTTGTGGTGCTATGGGCGTGCTCCTCCGAAGCACCACAGCCATCAAGGACCCAAGAGGCCTACACGCTCCTAGACTCTGCCCGAAACGAACAACATCGGGGACGACTTCATGAGGCCGCATTACTCATGTCGTCAATTCGACGCATCCCACAGAATCAACTCAGTGACGAGTTT
>JAURNF010000005.1 GCA_030830285.1 Candidatus Kapaibacterium sp. | reverse complement strand
TTCCGTATGACACCAAACTTTACATGCATTGAGACCTACGTGCCACAGCGTGGCGTAGGCGCTATCAAGCTTAATCGTCCATCCGTGCTGAACGCCTTGAGTTTGCAGACAATGATCGAGCTCGTTCAAGCGTTTGAGACGTTCGATGCTGATCCTGCGATCGGATGCATCGTTATTCACGGCAACGAAAAGGCCTTCGCAGCAGGTGCCGATATCACTGAGATGTCCGACGCATCGCTTACCACGATGCTCGAACGCGATCAATTCGCACGCTGGGAGCGCATTCGTCAAGTGAAAACGCCAATCATTGCAGCTGTGAGTGGGTTTGCCCTCGGTGGCGGCTGCGAGCTTGCAATGCATGCAGACATGATCGTTGCCAGCGATACCGCACAATTCGGTCAACCCGAGATCAACATTGGTGTTATGCCTGGCGCAGGGGGTACGCAGCGCCTCACACGCGCTGTTGGTAAGGCACTTGCCATGGAGATTGTTCTCACGGGTCGGATGATCTCTGCTACACAAGCACAGGCTGCTGGACTCGTTAACCGCGTGGTACCAATCGAGTACTATCTGCAAGAGGCATTCGCACTTGCGGGAGACGTCGCATCAAAAGCCCCCGTCGCTTCACGTCTGGCAAAGGAAGCTGTGCTCAAGGCTTTCTCGACGACACTTGAGGGTGGACTCGAGTTTGAGCGAAAGAACTTCTACATGCTCTTCGCAACAGAAGATCAGAGGGAAGGAATGGCGGCATTCGTAGAAAAGCGTAAACCTGAATGGAAGGGACGATAAGCATGAGTGCGTTTGAAACCATCCTCTACAAAGTTGCAGACGGCATCGGGACAATCACACTCAATCGTCCTGACTCATACAACGCAGCCAACGAACAACTCACGTCTGAGCTTCAGCAGGCACTCGCCGACGCACGCGATAACGATGCTGTGCGCTGCGTCGTACTCACAGGTGCCGGCAAGGCGTTCTGCTCAGGTCAAGACTTGAAGGATGCACCGAAATCGGGCGATAAGCGCGACCTCAAGGATTCGTTGGAACGTCGCTATAACCCGATCATTCGCGCGATGCGCTCAATGCCGAAGCCCATCATTTGCGGCATCAACGGAGTGGCAGCTGGTGCAGGACTCTCGCTCGCTCTTGCGGCCGACGTTCGCATCATGAGCTCGGCCGCTCGATTGGTTGAGGCCTTCATCGGTATTGCGTTGATTCCTGATTCAGGTGCAACGTGGTTCTATCCTCGCATGCTTGGATATGCAAAGGCGTTTGAGTTTGCAACACTGAATAAGCCGATGACTGCGGAACAAGCACTCGAGCTCGGCATGGTCAATAGCGTTGTGCATCCAAAGGCATTCGCGCAGGCAGTGGCCAGCGTCGCTGCACAGTACGCATCGGGTCCAACGCAGACCTACGGCTTTGTAAAGCAGCTGCTTCAGCAAGGATTGCAATCGTCACTCGACGAAATGCTCGATGCCGAAGCAGTGTACCAACAGCGTGCTGGCGACTCGGCTGACTACAGCGAAGGCGTGCGCGCATTCATTGAAAAACGACCACCAGCATTTACTGGTCGATAGGCCACACGAAGGGGGCGATATGGCAACGGCGAAGCAGACACTCTTTGAGCAGATCCGTGAAGAGGACCGTGCTACAAAAGAACAGGGCGGTCTTGTTACCTCCTTGCCTCTTCGCATCGCCATCATCGTTACCGCAACGCTTGCTCTTGCAGCGTTTCTTCCAGGTGCCCTCGGCGACTCGCAGGGCGCCGAATATGATCGGTCACGCGTGGGCAGCACATGGACAGATGAATCAGTCGTTGCTGCCTATCCGTTCCCTGTGACCAAGAATGCCGATTCCCTCGCGCAGGAACGTGCTCGCGCGCAAACCGCTGAACCAGCTCGCGTACGTCGAACATTCAACGCTCAAGAGATCTCGCTCGCTCGTGCATCAAATCTTGCTTCACGTCTGAATGCAAGCGCAGCCAACGTCGTACTTACACGCGGACGTGCGATCCTCAACGACGTCTACACGCGTGAGATCATTGACGGGGATGATGCACGAATTCCTACAGACATCGTCCTTGAGCTTGGCACAAATGGCTCTGAGACGGTGATTCTACGGAGCTCCGTGCGTGATTCGATAGATGTTGCCATGACCATCGATGCTCGCCTCACCGATATCGCCGCAGACGATCGACGTGCTGTGGTTGAGGGGCTGCATGCATGCATCGTTCCAACACTTCGTGTCGACGAGCGCTCATGGCAGGAAGCTCAGTCAATTGCAGTTCAGAACGTAGCCACAACTGCTGAGATCGTTCAGCAAGGCGACGTCCTCGTCCGCAAGGGACAGCGGGTTGATGCTGCTACGATCCAGCGCCTGGCTGCCTACCGACATGGAGAGGCACTTCGATCGAATTCGCAGTTCTCGTTTCTTGTGTCGCTCGGCGCACTGGGTCATGCTGCAGTTCTTATCAGCATCATTGTGTTGTACCTGTATTTCATTCGGCGAATATCGTACCTGCGTAATGGCCAGCTGGCCACGCTCGTTACAATGCCAGTTATTTCGGCAGTGCTCGGGTGGCTAACAATTGCTCTCCCAACAGACCTCCCGCTTGAATACAGCATCATCGTCCCTGGATTCGCGATGCTTGTATCGATTCTGTATGATGCTCGCACTTCTATTGTCGTAACGCTGGTATGCTCTCTTGCTGCAGCAGCAGCCCGTGGCAACGACCACGTCATTGCAGTCGTGCTTGTTGTCGGTGGGGCTATGGCCGCGTACTCAGCTACCAACCTGCGTTCCCGTACGCAGGTGTTTACCTCGATAGCGGCAATCTTCGTTGGACTAGCAGTCGTAACCGTGTCGATTTCCCTCGAACGTGCAACACCTCTCCTGTCTGTGCTGCTCGAACTCGGTGGTGTGGCAGTAAATGCCGTTGTTAGTCCACTCCTGGCGATTGCAATTGTCTTGGTCATGGAGCGAAGCCTGAATATCGCAACTGACTTACGACTCGAAGACTTTGACAACATCAATCATCCCTTGCTTCAGCAACTCAACGAGCGTGCACCTGGAACGTATCAGCACACGATGGCTGTAGCTCGATTGAGCGAATCAGCTGCTGCCGCGATTGGCGCAAATGCTCTTCTTGCTCGCGTTGGTGCGCTGTACCACGATATTGGAAAGATCGAGAAGTCGGAGTACTTCATTGAAAACCAGATAGATATCGACAACAAACACGATCGTCTCCCTCCAAAGCGTAGCGCAGCCATCATCCGTCAACACGTACAGGACGGCGTGGAGCTTGCTCGCGAATACCGCTTGCCAGAGCGGATCTGGAAGTTCATTCCGATGCATCACGGAACGATTGTCATCAAGCATTTCTACGCGCTTGCAGTAGCCGACGCGCAGACTACCGGCGCATCAGTCGACGAGGCGGATTTCCGCTATCCAGGACCAAAGCCGGATAGCAAGGAAACTGCAATCGTAATGCTCGCAGATGTGTGCGAGGCCATCTCTCGTCTGGTTGACACCTCCCATCGCGAGGACATTGAGCGAGCTGTGGAACAGGTTATTCTCGATCGCATCACAGATGGACAGTTGAGTGAAGCTCCGCTAACGCTCGCCGATCTCGATACCGTTCGAGAGTCCTTCGTGAAGAGTCTTCTTGGATCATCGCATCAGCGTGTGCGCTATCGTGACGTGCCGGAATCAACGGACTCAGCACCGAATTCGTAATGGAGCTCTCACCTCTCTTCGCGCGAGATATACGGCTGTTTCTGCAGTACCTCAATCTGGAGCGCGGATTGGCCGAGACCACGCGCAGTGCGTATACGCACGATATCACGCAGCTTGCACAGTTCCTTCAGGAACAACAGTGT
>JAURNF010000004.1 GCA_030830285.1 Candidatus Kapaibacterium sp. | reverse complement strand
GTGCGCAAGCCCGACGCTGCAGCATTCTTACACATCTGCACAGTCGAAGGAGTCGACCCAACAGATACGCTGTTGATTGACGATTCTCGCGCAAATTGCGCAAGCGCTACAGCGCTCGGTATGAAGACGATTCACGTAGTAGACCCCGTACTCCTCACCACGATATGACAACACTCACTTCCCTCCTCGTTCCATGCGAATTCGATCCAACGTTATGGACTGATGCAACACTGGGGCGGATAGTACATCGTGCTGCGCAATGCCTGTACGAACGCGATAGTCAAGGCGCTACGGACGCACTGGCTGAGTTGCCGAGCGAGCTTCCGTCCGACGTTGATACAGCGAGGCTTATATGCGAGTTGTGGATGCTCACCCAAGGTGGGGAGTCTGCCTCTGCGATTGAACTCTTCGAAAGGAAGCGTGAGCTCGTCGACCCCACGCTTCCTCTCGGCGCGTACATCCACCACCATGCAGCCATCGCTCTTGTTGCTGAACGCCGATACGAGGAAGCACTCGACCTGCTTGCCGTCGTTGAGTACACGTTTCGCGAGTTCGATGAGAACGTCGCACTCGGCACCACATACTCCATCGTTGGAGGCGTACTGAACAATCTCGGCGACATGCGGGCAAGTGCAAAGTACTTTGCTACAAGCCACGAGATCCTCGCCGCATATGGCACAGATCGGCAAGTCGTTCGCGCATCATTTAATCTCGTGTTCTTGTACGTCCAAATTGGACGTCATCGGGATGCTATGCGCCTCGCTAAGGATACATACACTCGTCTCACCGATGAGTCACATCCTGTCGAGTGGTCGCAACTCTATGGAACCCTTCAACATTGCGCCGAATTCCTCGGCAACTTTGAAGAGTCCATGGAATGGAATACCAAGCACATAGCACTCGCAAGGCTGCATCAGCAACAACAACTTCTCGTTGGACTTGAGCTGGACAGAGCATACTTATCTCTACGGCTTAAACAGTCTGACGAGGTTGAGCGCATCTTGTCAAGCTTTCACGATGCATCAGAGATTGCGCTGGACCAACACAAGCTTCGCTGGGCATTTGTTCGTGGGCTCTACGCCCATGAGCAAGGGGATCGAGCAGCAGCTCTACAGGCCTTTGCACAGGCTATTGAGCTCTGCGCAAACAAAGACGTGAGCGATGCCGTCAGATTCCCGATCATTGAGGAGATCATCCAGCTCACGCTGACCGATGACGGTCTACCTCGATCCGAGTTTGCAGCAGCATACATCACCTATCTGAAGCAACGAGTCAGCGACATTGATCACGCATCATCCAACATCATGGATGCACACGAGCGCTATGCAGCGCGTCTCGCGCAGTATCAACGCGAGCGTGAAGAGTTATTGTACACAACGATTCTTGAGGCTGGCGAGCAAACACGCCGCGAAGTTGCTGTCGCTATACATGATGGCGCTGGGCAAGAATTAGCCGTGATCGGCATGCAACTCGATGCCGCACTGCATGAACTTAGCAACAGCGAATCAGCGCGCAAGTTTATCACCAAGGCACGCGAACGCGTCTTTGATACAGCACGCGAGCTTAGAACCTTGTCGCATGCACTAGGAACACATTACTTGGAACGCGATGGCTTGCCAAGTGCCGTGTACAATTTGGCGAGCGACGTGCGATCAACTTCACGTATCAATGTTGCATGTTACATCGATGAGCAGCTAGGGTCAGTTCCTCATGATCTCGCACATACGATCTATCGCACCGTGCAGACGCTCGTAAACAACGCCTTACGACATGCGTTTGCTACGAACATCGACATCGCCATTACCACCGGTAGCGATCTCATCACTGTTCGTGTGAGTGACGACGGAGTTGGTCTGCGTGATAGTTCCGAACAACATGGCATGGGATGGAAGAGTGTTCGTGCCCGAACGGAACTTCGCGGTGGCACATTTACCGTTACATCACAGCCCAACCAAGGCACAGTGGCCACTGCTACGTTTGGTTACTCTGGCAATGCCTGACCATTCGTCTCACGTGCAAATGTGAGTGCGATGGCACCCACGACATACGCAGCGGCAAATGTCGAAATGGCATTATCGTAGCCATTCAGTGTGTGCACCAGCACACCAACAAAAAACACTCCTATCGCCGTCAACAAGCGCCCCGCATTCATCGATATCCCAGTCGCTGCGCCCCGAATGAGCGTCGGGAACAACTCAGGGATATAGGTACTGAGCACACCCTGGTTTACGCCGATGGCCATTGTCAGAAGGAAGATCATTCCAAACAGAACTGGTCCAGGTGTAAGGCCGAGTTGGAACGTCGCAAGGGAAAGCACAACACACGCCACATACCCAGCAAACACCGTGCGCCTACGACCGATGCGGTTCGCCAGTGGAGCACCAACCAGCGCACCAGCCATACTTCCAATTCCAAGCACGATGCTCACCATGCCACGATTGCGCTGTGCATCTTCGACGTTGCTCATGCCATGCACCCATGTGGGCATCCACGTGAACGCTGCCCAGAGTCCGATGAGCATCGACCCAAACAACGTCACACCAAGGATGAGATCCTTGCGATAACGTGTATCAAACACGCGTTCACGTGCGACGTGTTGCGTTTCATGCCGTGCCTCGCTGCCCTTCCAGACATCCGACTCACGCACAAATGCCAGCACCGCAAACGCGAGGATGATGGTTGAACCACCGAGCAGATAGGCAGTGTGCCAGTTCTGTACGTTGCCGCCAATCACACCGGCTACGAGAAACCCGGCAGGAAAGCAGTTCATCATGATCGACACCATTCGAGCACGATTCCCCTGCGCCCAAGCCTCGGAGATAAGCACAGAACCAATCAACAAGATTCCACCGGCCCCGGCGCCTGTGAGAAACCGCATTGCAATGAGATGTGCAAGCGTTGGAACAAATGCGGTACATAGCACACCGATTGAACACGTGCAGATCGATGCAAAGAGTGCTAATCGACGACCAATTCGATCGGCAAGCGCACCCAGAACAAACGCTCCCACTGACCAACCAATGAGAAATGAAGCACCTGCGAACGATCCCATCGTCGAGACATCTTGCTTGGTTGCTGTACCACCCGACATTTCTGCGGCGATCACAGGGAGGTATGTACTGAACAGCGAACCAGATATTCCGGCGCTGATCACGCTCAATACAACGATGCCGTAAAGGAGTGTGCGTTGACTCATGAAGCAAAGATAGCGCGGTGCTATATTCGCACTCCCGATGTGGTCATCATCCGTAGCGATGATGCTGTGAGGGAAGCATGTGTGAATCATGCGCGGTTGCGCCGCCGTATCGGACGACAACCCATCCTAGCTTGCAAAGAGCAGTCACTGATGCCGTGTAGATGACACGGCGCGGGAAGGCGGATGGTGAGGACGACTCCGAAGCCGGAAGACCTGCCACATCGATCTTCAACTCGGGGCTTCTGCACCCCACCGTCACGCATCATGACGGGATTGAACAAGGAGCACGCAATGCGTGGACCTCTCCTCATGGCCATGTGCCTACTCGGCACGCTTTCTGCAACTGCCCAACGTACCATCGACACTCCGCCAATCCCGGCGTCGGTCCATGTTGTTGGCGATATCGTGCACGTATTCTGCGCACAGACTGACCTCGACTACGACGGCGTGCTTGAGGCGAAGGAACAACCTGCCTCGTGGCTGCAAGTTGATCGCTCGTCGCTGCAAGTGCTGCGCAGATTCGATTTCCCATGGGCCGACGTACAGGTGTTTCGCCTCGGAATCGCATCCGAAACAAACCGAGCGTACATCGTTGTGGGTGGTAAGGTGGAAGAATTTAAGCTCGACGACCAATCTCCGCTTGGTGTGATCTACAATGCACCAGGCACCTATTCAGTGTCGACAACTTCCGCTGGCAACGCACTTTACATCGCACACCGTCCATCGTACACCGACCCTGGATACGTGGTACGCAAGGTGCTCGGCACTGGCGACTCAACATCCTTTGCAGCTGGACCAAACCCACAGCAAGCTGTGCGCTTTCGCACGAGCAGCGGCACAGCAGGCGTGGTAATTCTCTCCGAGGGCGTCTTCGGTCAAGAGTCCGGCTCGATAGACCTGTGGGAAACAATCAACAACGTTGATGAGCGCGTTACGCTGAACGTTGGCGATACGCCGAATCACATCACGGTGCATGGCGATAGCGCCTACGTAACAGCGAACGGATCACACTGGGTGGCAGTGATCGACCTTGTAACGCGCAAGTTGGTTGATACGCTTCTCATCGGCACCGAAGGCTTCAACGGTCCACGCGAGTCTGTCGTAGCCAACGGCAAACTGATTGTGAGCACCTATGCAGGTGATGTACGCGTGATCGATCTCGCCACACGAAACATCATGCGCACCATTCCGATTGGTGCGAAGCCAGAGGGCTTGTGCGTCGCAGGTGAGGACCTGTGGGTGACACGGGCATACAACGACGACTATTCCCCAGCAAAGGACGTTGCTGTCTACCGTGTGATTGACGCGACGTCGGTTCAGTCCGACCTGCGCACTCCAGTTACACCACGCGCGATCATTGCAACCGGCACAACCGCACGCCTACCATTTGCGGCTGGTAGCCCCCTCACAATGCGCACATTGGATGGTCGCACATCGGCGATTCATACCGTAGATTCGGGACATTGTACAATCGATGTTTCCACTCTCTCGCGGGGCGTGTACGTGATCACCGATGGCACGTCGTCCGTGACCCTTATGCGATGAAGTTTCTCCCCCTCCTGCTGCTCTGTGCGGTTGTTGCTTCAGCACAACCAACTCCGTCAACTGATCAACTTGATCTCGCGTTTCGTTCGATGCGCTTCCGCAATGTGGGGCCGTTCCGCGCTGGTAGATCAATCGCAGTTGCTGGACATCCAGACCTGCCGCAGACGTACTATTTCGGTGCAACAGGAGGGGGCGTTTTTAAGACCGACGATGGCGGCGATACGTGGCGCTCAATCAGCGATACGACGTTTTCAACGTCGAGCGTTGGAGCAATCACGATCGCACCGTCAGATCCAAACGTGGTCTACGTTGGCATGGGCGAGACAGATATCCGCGGCAATATCTCTCCCGGTGATGGTGTGTACCGCACCACCGACGGTGGCTCTACATGGAAACACTGCGGTCTGCCACAAGCGCAAATGATTGCTGATATCGTTGTGCATCCCGACAACCCCGATGTGGTGCTTGTGTCGTCGATGGGCAATGTGTTCACTGCGAACGCTGATCGTGGAATCTTTAAGTCTATCGACGGAGGTATGTCGTGGCGCAAGGTGCTCTACCGCAATGACAGCACTGGTGGCATGACGTTACGGATGGACCCACTCAACCCACGCATCATCTATGCGTCGCTGTGGCAGGCATATCGCAATGCGCATAGCATGAGCAGCGGTGGCCCGGGATCGGGTCTGTTCAAGAGTACCGACGGCGGCGATACGTGGAAGGAGATCACACATAACCCAGGTATGCCGAAGGGTATTCTTGGTAAGATCAACGTCGACGCATCGCGCGCACAACGCAATCTGGTGTGGGCAATGGTCGAGAGCGAGCACGGCGGACTCTTCAAGAGCGTTGATGCTGGCGCAACATGGCAGCGCGTGAACACCAATGCAGAACTTCGTCAACGTCCATGGTATTTCAACCATGTGTTTGCTGATCCAGCCAATGCAGACGTCGTGTATGTACTCAACGTTGGCATGCACAAGTCGATTGATGGCGGACGTTCATTTGCGGGTATGGGAGCAAACCATGGCGACTACCACGACCTCTGGATTGATCCACGAAATCCTCGTCGTATGATCCTTGCCAATGATGGTGGCGCAGTAGTAAGTGAAGACGGCGGACACCACTGGTCTGCCGATGATGTTGCAACGGCACAGTTCTACCATGTGACCGTCGACTCACATTTCCCATATCGACTCTACGGCGCACAGCAAGACAATACAACAGTGTCAATTCCTCACCGTTCAATTGGTGGTTGGTCGATCGAACGCAGCGACTGGTATTCCGTAGCGGGCTTCGAGAGCGGCTATGTTGTGCCCCATCCAACAGATCCAGACATCACATTCGGTGGCAACTACTCGGGCTACCTCGGACGGAAGTCGCACGCTCTGCAACAAGAGCACGACATCTCAGTGTATCCGAGTAATCCCATCGGCGAGGGATCGAAGGATCGCGGTGAGCGCTTCCAGTGGACCTTCCCGATCGTGTTTTCACCGCACGATGCGTCCGTGATGTACACCACATCACAGCATGTGTGGCGCAGCACGAACGAGGGCATGAGCTGGACGCGCATCAGCAACGACCTCACACGCAACGACACAACAAAGCAACTCCCATCGGGCGGTCCGATCACAAAGGACAATACCGGCGTTGAAGTCTATAACACCGTGTTCACCTTCGCGGAATCGCGCGTAGCAAAGGGCGTGCTGTGGGCTGGTAGCGACTGCGGACTGATTCATGTGAGCCGCGACAACGGTACTACATGGACAAACGTCACCCCAAAGGGTCTGCCAGAATCACTCGTCTCGATTATCGAACCATCACCGCATGACGCAGGAACGGCATATGCTGCGATCAATCGCTACAAGCACGGCGATGACGCACCATATGTGTACAAGACAACGGACTACGGCGCAACGTGGACGCTGGTTGTGAAGGGTATTCCGAAAGGGGCGTTTGCACGCGTCGTCCGCGAGGATCCATTCCGTAAGGGTCTGCTCTATGCTGGCACAGAGCGCGGACTCTACATCTCGTTTGATGCAGGTGCAACGTGGAGTCGCTTCCGTCGCAACCTCCCACTCACGCCAATTCACGACCTCGTGATTCATCCTACCGAGAAAGATCTCGTCATCTGTACTCACGGACGTTCCTTCTGGATCTTGGATGATCTCACACCATTACACAACTACAACAGTCGTACGTCGTCGCTTCTCACCGTGCATCCACCTCGACACACCTATCGCGTCAATGGCGGCGCATGGAATAGTCCGACGATGAATGTTGGGGAGAATGCGCCATCAGGCGTACAGTTCCACTATCAACTGAGCGACACTACATCGAAGGAACTCACGCTCACGATTCGTACCCAACAAGGCGACAGCATCATCTCGTTCTCGAGCGCTCGCACGCCAAAGGGTAAGCCGTTTAACGTGAACACAACGTTCTATCGCGACTCGCTGCATCGCGTATCGGATGAAGCACTCACGCTGTTCCGTGGTGGCAATCGATTTGCGTGGGACATGCTCTATCCTGGAGCAGAGCCACTCGAAGGCGCGCTCCTCTGGGGCGGCGGCACCGAAGGTCCACGCGCAATGCCTGGTACCTATATCGCAGAGTTCGCTCTAGGCACAGACACGCAACGCGTGCAGTTCGAGATTCGTATGGATCCGCGTGTTACAACACCACGCGAAGCGCTGCAAGCACAGTTCGATCTTCATCAACAGATCAACGCGACACTTTCGCGTGTTCATACGAGCATCGCATCAATCCGCACGGTACGAACATCCATCTCTGCAATGCAGCAGCGCGTGGGTGATCTCGACACAGCCACAACACGCGATGTACTCGCCAGCATGAAGACGATTAGTGATTCTCTCACCACGATTGAGAACGTCCTTGTTCAAACGAAGGCCGTCGCATTCCAAGATCTTCTGAACTATCCAGTAAAGCTCAACAACAAGATCGCATCTCTTGCGAGCGTTGCTGCGAGTGCAGACCGACGTCCAACGCAGCAAGTGTACGATCTCTACGCAACGCTCAAGCGTCAAGCAGACGCACAGTGCGACGCTGTCGATGCCATCGTGACCAAGAATCTCGCTGACGTGAACGAGCGCATCGCTGCGTTGAAGCTTCCTGCCATTGCGGGTCCGAAGAAGGACAAATGAACAGACAGCACCTCGTCATCACAACGTGTATCGCCGCTGCTCTCATCCTTTGCTCGATGTTGTTTGTGGATGTTCCGCTTGCACGATTCATCCACGCGCTTGAAACACCGTGGCTGCGTTCAGCTGGCCATGTTCTCGAAGAGCTTGGCAAGTCGCACTGGGTCCTCATATACTGCCTCGTGACAATCGCAATCGCATGGCACTTCGTGCGCGAGGTTGCGCACCGTCACATCGAGTTCTTCCTCAGCGTTGCCATCAGCGGAATCCTCGCCAACATCATCAAGGTCATTGCCTGTCGTCCACGTCCAATGCTGATGCTCACTGAAGGCATCACGCAATGGGATTTCCTTGCATTCCGCATGGAATACCTCTGGAACAGCTTTCCCTCAGGTCACGCCACAACAGGACTCGCCATCGCCATCAGCGGCTCAGCCGCATGGCCCAAACTTCGCTGGCTCTTCT